>CALVPO010000034.1 GCA_944351345.1 uncultured Bacilli bacterium
ATCGAATAATAAATAATAATAAATTTATTTAAAAAAAAAATATTATTGCTATAATAAAATAAGAAGTAAGGAAGTGATAATATGGATGCGCTAATGCTATTAATCCTATGTATTGTAATTATAGCTTGTTTAATATTTGGAATATACATGTACCTATATAATAGAATTCAAGACTTTATAGTAAAAATAAATGAAATTGAAACCGTTATAGATACAAATTTAAGAAACAAATATGACAACATTAACAAATGTGCAACAATTATTAAAAATGATGAAAAAATAAAAGATGAAAAAGATAAAAAAGTATTTGAAGAACTAATCAAACTAAGAAATAGAAAAATATCAAATTTTGATCTCGATAGAAAACTAATTGAAGCAAATAACCAATTTATAGCTCTTAAACAAAAATATAGTAGTCTTAATAAAAATGAAGAAATAAAAGAAATATCTAAAAAAATAGAAGACTGTGATGAAAAACTAGACGTAAATAGAGAATATTACAATAATAGTATTGCTGAATATAACAAATTAGTAAAACTATTTCCAACCAACATAATAGCGAAAATATGTAAATATGAAGAAAAACTCTTCTTTGATAAAAAAGACATGTCAGATGATGACTTTAATGATTTTAAATTTTAAAGATACAAGATTTTACCCTTGTATCTTTTTACTTACTCAAATTAAGTATAACCGTAACATTATCTCCAACTATAGTCCCATAAGCTACACTCTGATTAACAACATAACCATTACCCTCTATTTTATAATTAACTCCCATAAGTTTCAAAACATTAGTAGCATCTTTATAAGAAAGTCCTACCAAATTAGGCATCTTCTTATCATAATTATCTGTTAAAAGAGCAACAACACTACCGTTATATAACTTACTATTCTTAACAGGATACTGCTTAATAACCTTCTTACCATCACCAAGAACAAATAACTTCATACCATTATTATTAATCTCACTACTAACATTAGTAACCTCTTTATTAACATAATTACCTATCTTATAAGTAGTAGATTTATTATTATAAGTAACAATATTCAAATATTTACTAGTATTCTCAACAACATCCCTAACAGCAGGTGCTAAATAATTAGTAGTATCCTTTGGTCGTTTAAGTGCTGTATATATAATAATCTCAGGATCATCTTTTGGATAAAGACCAGCAAAAGAATAAATATAATCAGATGCACCTACCATATAAGTACCAGTCTTCTCATCGTATATCTGAGCCGTACCAGTCTTACCTAACATAGGATAATCAGCCATATAATAAAGACTACCAGTACACTTAGTAGAATCCTCGCAAACTGTATTAGACATGAGTTCCTTTATCTTATCAATAGTACTAGCACTAGCAACCGTATCAATAACCTCCGTACTAGCTTCATAAGTAACAACTCCAGTATCAGTATCAAGAATCTTCTCAACTAAATAAGGCTTTATCATCTTACCATTATTACTAATACTAGTCAAAGCCTGAACCATCTGAATAGGAGTTACTGTGATACCTTGACCAAATGTTGCACTAGCAGCATCTATATCATAATTAAACTTAACACTACCAACTTGCTCCCTATATAAAGTAAAATCAACCATCTTACCAAAACCATACTTTTCATAACAATCACTAAGTTGTTTTTTAGTAATAATTTTATTATCCAAAAGCTTAGAAGCACCAACATTAGAAGAAAGTGCAAAACCAGCATCATAACTAATTTTCCCCCAACCTACTTTATTCCAATCATGAATAACAGTCTTAGTACCATCATTAGCCTCATAAGTGATTGAACCAGAATCATAAGTATCTGTCCCAACATAATTACCATTTTCAATAGCACACATATAACTAAAAGTCTTCATAGTACTACCTGGTTCATAAGTATAACCAGTAAGAGGATCAATATAACTAATCATATTTCTTTTATTAGGATCAAATGAAGGAGAAGTAGAATAAGCCAAAATTGCTCCTGTCTTAGCATCAGCAACCACCATTAAAGACCACTCAGCCTCACTATCTTCTTCCATCTTCTTTAAAGCATTCTCTGTAAATAATTCAATATTACTATCAAGGGTTAAATAAATATCATCTCCATCCTCAGCATCTTCCTTATATTCACGTCCATTAGCAATCTTGTAACCATTACGATCCTTCTCATAAGTAACATAACCACTAGCCCCTCTTAAAGTCTCATCAAAATACTCCTCCGTACCAAGTTGCCCCTTTTTCCAAACATTACCATCCTTATCTTCTTCATTAACCGTATACCCAATAGCATAAGAAGCAAAATTACCATTAGGATAATACCTCTTAGAACTAGTAGTAAAATCAATACCAGGTAAATTCAAATCTCTAATTTGCTCCATCTGAATCTGTGACAAATTTCTTCCTCCACTACCAAGCTCTACCTGATAAACATCACGACTAAGCAATGTCTTTAAAACAGAAACATCTAAATTAACATAAGGTGCTAACTTCTCAGCAGTAGCATCAACATCAACAACATGAAGAGGCTTATCACTATTCTCACTCCTACTAGGATCCAAATAAGCAATAACATTATAACTAACAACATCTTCAGCTAAAACATTACCATTAGTATCCTTAATACTACCTCTAACAGGAAGAATAGTCTCCTCCTCAGTATTCCTATTCTTAATAAAAGCCGTTATAGACTCATCACCAACATCATAATTAACAACACATAAATAGCTAAGTCTAAAAATAAAATAACCAAATAAAACAAAAACAAACACAATAAAAACATAATTAGTCTTAATCTTTTTAGTATTTATCTTCTTCTTAGCCATTATTACACCTCCATTATATAACTATACAATTATATCATATCTCAACTAAATTTATTTGTAAAGAAAAAGAACATTAACTTTACATTAAAGTTAACGCTCAATATATATAAATTTACTTAATAACTTATTATTATTTTTTAATTATTCGATATAAATAATATTAAATATATATAATTAGCACCAAGCATAATCTAATTATTTCTTCTTACTTTTACTTCCATAACTAATCCCTATTTTATCAATAGCACTATAATAAGTACTAACATAACTATCATACTTTTGCTTCAAAGCATTCCTACTAATTTCTTTAGCCTCATTTGATTTAATATAAACATTATTAATATAACAACCAGCCAAATTATCATCTTCAAGTAATGTCTTAAAGTTGCTTCTATTTTCTAACTCATTTAATACTATAAACTTACAACCTGTATTACAAAAATTAACATTAAACGCGTTAAAATCATTATAACAATCAACATTAAACTTATTATTAGATAAATCTACTCCCTCTAAATTACAATTACGCATACCACAAGTAGATAAGTTTGAAAAAGAATTAATCCTTACATTAGTACCACTAAAATCAATATCGTAAAGACAACTTCTATAATCATGAATATTATAACTTAATTCTAATCTTCTCTGAACATCACTAGAGAATAATTCATCCAAACAGTCACTAGTACGATTCCATAAAACTTTCTCAAAAGATATATTACTTAAATCCAACTTTTTAAGAAAACTTCCAGTCCATACAGGAACTTTATATAATAATCCATCATATCCCTTAGCCCTCTCAAATATTAATTGATCCAATAAATCATTAGGAAGTGAAACTCTTTCACCTTCAGGAACATCCTCTAACACATTTAATAAATAATCTCTTAAATTACATCTATCACTATAATTTAATTTCATTAATATACACTCCTCCATCCAAAAAATATACTACAATAAATTAATTATTAATGTCAATACAAATAACTAATGATTAATTATTGAATAGCCTAACTATATAAACCTTGTATTTGAGCATTTATTTCACGAATAGATAGGCCTCTAGCATAAAGAGATATAATTTTATCTTCAACACCTGAAATATCTCTTTTATTTTTAGGAACAATCATAGGTTCAAATTCTCCGTTTCTGTCTCTTGGAGTAAATAATTCAAACTCACCAAATTCACTTTTTACATTCTTTCTAGTAGTCCCATTCCTATAATTTGATTTTTTTGTTTTATTATCATATCTTTCATAACCCATACTTTCATCAAATTCTTTATTCATCATTTGTTGTAAAGTATCCTTAAATAAATCCTTTAAAGCAAAGGAAATGTCTTGAGCAGTTTTAATTTCATATTTTTCTTGTAATAATTCTAAAATGTTAAATTCTTTTTCTTTATCTTTTTTCATAATAAAAATCCTTTCATAGTTATTTTTATTTTACCATGAAAGGATTCTATTTTACACAGATTTTATTACACACTCAAAAGTGTCTTTTATTTTATAGTCTTAATGTTATCACTATTATAAGTTAAACCATATTCTTCACTAACTTGTTTTATTCTATCTAAAGAAGTCATCTCATCAATCTTCATCTCTAAACTCTCATTAGTATTTCTAACATCATCAACATCTTCAGTTAATTTTTGAACTTCTAAATTAATTTGGGCCAAAGTAGTCTGTCCACAAACTATTCCTACAATAAGAAATACAATAACAACAATACATAATTTATACATAAACCTCTCAAATTTACAAAAAAATTGTTTCTTTTTATTCTTTTTCACACTATTCACCTATTCTTTCAATAACCCTAAGTCTAGCACTATGTGCCCTATAATTATCTTTAACTTCCTCATCACTAGCAACTATTCCTCTACTGATAACTCTATATTTAGGTTTATAACAATCAGGAATATATGGCAACTTTTCTATATCTTTATTAACCCTACTATATTCATAAAAAATATTTTTAACTATTTTATCTTCTAAAGATTGAAAACTTATAACACACACTCTTCCTCCAACTTTAAGAAGTGATAAAGCATCATAAAGAGCACTACGTAAAACATCTAACTCATGATTTACTTCTATCCTAATAGCTTGAAAAGTCCTTCTAGCAGGATGACTATTTCTAGTAGCCTTAAAAGGCATACTCTTCTTAATTATATCAACCAACTCAAAAGTAGTCTTAATATTCTTATTTGCCCTATATTTAACTATATTCTTAGCAATACTACTAGCATATTTTTCTTCACCATAATCTCTAATTACTCTAACTAAATCTTTATAATCATACTCATTAACAACATTATAAGCACTAAAATTACTAGTAGTATCCATTCTCATATCGAGCCTAGCATCTTTATGAAAACTAAACCCCCTATCACCATCATCAAGCTGGGGAGAAGAAACTCCTAAATCAAATAAAATGCCATCAACCCTACTAACACCATATTTTTCTAATTCCTTCTTCATATTAACAAAATTACTTCTAATTGTATAATAATTATCTCCAATCTTATCAAGCCTTTCTCTACTACAACTAATAGCATAATCATCTTGATCAAAGCCGTATAAATAACCATCAGGTATTCTTTTTAATATTTCACTAGAATGACCTGCAAATCCTAATGTAGCATCAACATACACACCATCAGACTTAATATTCAAATTATCTATAACTTCATTAAGTAATACACTCTTATGTAACATAACAACACCCCTATACCATTACAATTATATCATATATCAACTAAAGCTATTTGTAAAGAAAAAAGTATTAACTTTACACTTAAAGTTAACACTCAATCATAAATTTAAAATTTATTTTTTAATAAAATCTCTTATTTTAGCTTCATTTATAAATCCTAAATTTCTTTTTATCTCTTTGCCATTTTCAAAAAGAATTAAACAAGGAATACTCATAATACCATATTTTCTAGAAAGTTCCTCATATTTATCAACATTAACTTTAATAATATCTATATCATTAATTTTATCAAGTATAGGTCCTAACATTTTACAAGGCCCACACCAATCAGCATAAAAATCAATTAATACACGATTTTTTATTATTTCATCAAAATTTTCTCCATTATAAATCTTGCTCATTTTCTTTATACCTCCTTAAAATTTCTTTATAAAAATATTTATCATCACTATAATTATCTAAAATAGTCTTATCAGTAATTATAATCTTATTAGAATTAACTAATCTTTTAGCACTATCAACAGTAATTAACTTATTATCAAGTAATTTTACTAAAACCAATGTATTAATCTCAGTATTAGTCATATCATCTTTATTTTCTATAATTTTCCAAACATCAGTATAAGCCTTAACCGTATCATCTACCATTCCAGATAAAATTGGTGTATTATTTAGTATAGCATCACCATACTTAGATTCTGCAACATAACTTAAATTAAAAACAGGCATATTAAGAACATATAAAATTATAAAAACATAAACATAAAATTCTAAAACACCTACAACTATTCCAAGAATTTTAGAAGGAATTTTCAAAAAAATTGTAATTCTAAGCATCCACTCAATAAATCCAGTAATCACTATTAATACTTTTAGTATAAACGTTAATGCTAAAAATATAATTAAAAATGCAACTAACTGATAAAACAATATATTAATAGCAGAAATTCCTCTTATAAAACCAAAAAAATTAAAAAACGGCAAATTTTCATATAATAAAACCATTAAACTATCTTTTAACAAAAATGATACCACTACAACAAATAACATTCCAATAAATTGCATTCCCTCTTTAATAGCACCATTTTTATATCCAACAATTCCCCCCATTAATATAAGTAATATTATAATGGCATCAACTAAACTTATAACCATATTATCCTCCTATCACTAATTAAATAATTTAACAAGGAACAGAAATATTAACCGACCCAATAGAACCATTAGTGGTTCCCTTATGATTAAAATATAATGTAAATTTATTACCTTTACCTGAATACGATAAACTCTCTAACTCATAATTTTCTCCACCTGTCTTAAGAGTCTTACTTCCAACATACTTACCATTTTTATATACATCAATTATATTCAGAGAAGCATTTTCTTGTTTTGAAGAAATAGTATTAATACCAACAGCACTATCCTTACCATTAGGATTATATCTAACAACATATAAATATCCATTATTAGCATAAATATCCTGTGGAACACCTGATTGGATTTTCGATATTTTAGTAGCGTTGCCTAAATGATCTAAAGCATAAATAGTATCACCAGCACCTACATACATAGTATTTGTAGCATTATCATAAGAAATAGCACTAACATTTATTGCTTCTCCATTAATTTTCACTTTTTTAGTTTTAATATTAACTCCTCCTCCGTTCAAAAGATCATTTAGAGAAAAATAACTAATCTTTTTAGCATCACTTCCCTCACCACAATTAGTAACATATATAGTACCAGTATTTTCATTGTAAGTCATACCATTAGCATGATCCAAAGGAAGATTATCAACTTGCTTAACTGTTTTACCAGTCTTTTTATCAATAACTTTTATTCTAACCTTTCCATCTTTATTACCATCAGGACGCCTAAAACAAATAATTTTATATTTATCAGTTTCACATCCAGCTTGAGCAACACTATAACTAGAACTACTAGAAACATCTTTTAAATTAAAAACATTGGGATTTCCTAATTTTTTAAGTTTTTTATTCTTATTATTTATTTTATTTTTAACAACATAATTTGAATTAACACGGTTAAATCTTTTATCCTTTAATTTTATTTTTTTAGTTTTAAATGTTGTACTTAAAAGCTTAATCTTACCTTTTTTCTTAACTTTAATTTGAACTTCTTCATTAGGATCCTTATTTTTATTTTTCTTTACATTAATAACATTTCCAGAAGAATCCAATACAATTGACTCTATAATATTTTTATCAAGAGACTTATTAAGTTTTTTTATTACCTTCTTTTCAGTTACCTTCTTTTTTTCTTTTTTTGTAGCATTCGAATCCAAAATTCCAAGTTTAACAGCAACCTTATTAACCTTGCCTTTAGCAATATTTATATTATTTAAATTAAAATTTTCTAAACTCATAACATTTATAATAGGTAAAAGTAAATATATCTTAATCACATATACTTAATTATCATATTTTATAAATTAAGTCTAAATAATCAAGAAACACCTATAAACTCCTTTCTTTCATATTTTTTACTAATAATAGTTTTACAAAATCATTACTACTATTTTCAATTCTAATTTTATCACTTTTTAATTCAAAAATAAAGATTTTTATGATAAAATTAAATAAAAGAGGTGAATTTATGAATAAACAAACTACAATTACCCTAAAAGTAAGTGAAAAAACAAAAGAGCAAATGATAACATTTTTTAATGACCTAAGAAAACCTAAAACACCACCATATGCTATATTTCAAGCTAAAGATGGTGATACTACAGTAACATTATATGAATCTGGAAAAGCAGTCTTTCAAGGAACAGATGCTGACTTATCATCAGACTTTTGGATCGAGACTGAAAAAATAAATTCAGGAAGCGCTACTACCACTAATTCTAATGACAAAAAAAAGAAAGAAAAACAAATAAAAATAATTTCTCTTAGAATAAATTCTATAGGTTCAGACGAAGTAGGAACAGGAGATTACTTTGGACCAATAGTAGTAACTGCATCTTATGTTGCAAAAGAAAATATAGATTTCTTATTAGATTTAAAAGTAAAAGACTCAAAAAAATTAACAGACGAGCAAATATTAAAAATAGTTCCCCAAATAATAAAAAAAATTCCTTATAAAACATATATATTAACTAATGAAAATTATAACAAAAATTATCAAAACTATAACATGAATATGATGAAAGCTATATTACATAATAAAGTACTATATGAATTAAAAGAAAAAAAATATCCTTATGATTATATAGTAATAGACCAATTTGAGCCTCCAAAAAGTTATTTCAATCACATAAAACAATCAACAAAACAAGTAACAGACATATTATTCTTAACAAAAGCAGAAGATCAGTGCCTATCAGTTGCCTGTTCTTCTCTAATAAGTAGATATATATTTTTAAAAGAAATGGATAAACTATCCAAAAAATTAGGAATAATCTTACCAAAAGGTGCTAATCCTAAAGTAGACGAAATAGCTAAATCTCTAGTAGAAAAATACGGCCAAGACAAATTAAAAGAAATAGCAAAACTAAACTTTAAAAATACAGAAAAAATATTAAAATAATAAAGAGTAATTATAATAAAACCTAATATAATTGCTTTTTTTATCTATTCTTATAAATTCATTAATTTATTTTACACGACCCTTTTTGGAAAGCTTTTTACATTGTTCATATAATCGTTGACTAATTGCTTCTATAGATTCATCATATCTAAAAACTAAAATACCATCTTCTTCTGTATTTTTAGCCTTCTTTTGATCTTTTGTTATAAAAATTTTTTTAATTCTTGTAATATCATATTCATCATCCAACATTTCACAAATACTACTTGACATTTGAGTAACTATACTATTATCTTCCAATGTTATATTAATAAAATATTCTATATTAAAACGATCAATATATTTCCTATAATACTCTATTTCACTTATATTTGAACTATTATAATCTAAATATCCTTCATCAACTTCAAATAATTTATTATTATAAACTTCTCCAGGTAACGCATAAGGATACAATAAATCTCCCAACAATCCCTCTTCTTTTAATTCTCTTGCTCTATCATATAAGACTTCATCTCTTCTTTTTTCTAATATATCTTTTTCATTTTTATTAAAAATTGGATTACCACTTATATCCACACTATCTATTATTTCATTTATATAATAAATAATCTCACCATCACTATAACTTGCCAAATTTTCTAAAAATTTTGTATCAAAATTTAAAACATTTCGTTTATAATAATTTAATAACACCTCAAAAAATATTTTATTACCTTCTTTATCTCCATATTGTCTTATTAATCTTGAATGTTCAACAGAAATCATCCCAAAATTGTCTAATCTTAATAGATTTCTTTGATTTTCTACATGTTCAAAATATTGAATATTCAATTTTCGAACTGGATATTCTAAAACTTCCTCCGTTATAATTGAATTTTTAGTTACATAATTCATTATATTTATTTCCCTAATAGGAATATTTTCATAAATAGAAATTAAATTTAAAAATAGTTTATCTCCTAATAACTGAACTAATTCTAATGGAATCTTTTGATTAACCATTCTCAACTTATTATAATTGGCAAATAACTCATTAAAAATCACATCAATCCTAACTATTTCCAAATCAATATCATAATAATAATCACAAGGATGATAATAAAAATAATTAAGACCAAACCCATTACTAGTATAATTATCTAAATATAATCCAGATAATAAATCTTCTATCATACTAACCACTGAATCTAATTTTATAATATTATTTATATCAAAATTATGAGAATTATTATGATAAAATAAACAATCAAAAATACTACGTAATCTATTTTGATATTCATCTTTATCTAAAGAAAGATATTCTTCCTCTGATAAAAATTTTTTCAAATCAAGTAACTTATGATATATTTTATCATCTTTAAATAAACTTCTAATTTCTTTTAAAATTATATAATAATAATACTTTTCTAAATTTTTTATAAATTTTGCCACACTATCTATATTTTTTTTCAAAAGTTCTTCAAAAATCTTTTTTACATCCGTTGGTTTCTTTTCGTTTTTTAATTTAAAATAAATGGCATGTCCCAATTCGTGACAATAAGTCCCCAACGAAGAGCCATCAGAAATAACAATTTCACAATCAATACCTTTATCACAAAAAAAACTTTTATCTCCTTTTTTTACAGACATATTAAATTCAACTACTAAAACAGATAAACAAGCCATATTATATAAAGCAACAACTTTATCACCATTTTCATAACAATATCTTATTACTTCCACCATTAATTCTAAAGCATTATTTTTATCATAAAAACTCTTTAAACTCTGTCCTAATAAATTAAATAAAATATCATCTTGTAATTTGCCCGTTTTAAAATCTTCTATTAAATTATCATAAGAAACATTAGCACTATAAATATTATATATCGCTATCTCTTTAATATTAAATTCTTCTATATTAATTAAATAATTAGAATTTAATTTACTAATACTACTTTCCAATATATTATCATTACTATAACTCCAATTTACATTATGAATATTTCTAATTAATTCCTCTAATGTTAAATAATCTTTATTACATTTAATATATTTTTTAAGTTCTTTTTTTAAAATTATGAAATTATATTTTAATTGAATACCTAACGGAATTACATTTGTTAAATTATTTTTTTTTATAACTTGTACTAATTGATTCTTTGTCTTTATATTTGAAATTTCTTCTTCACTTATAGTTGGTATTGTTTTTAAAAATGGCGTTACCTCCATTAATAATCCCATATTTTCCCCCACTTCTCCATTACTTAAATTCTATATAAAAATATACACATCATTAATTATTATTAAATACAACCTCATTAGATATATTATAAGGATCACTACTAGTACCAGTACCACTAACTATATAAACAGACTCATCAAGCCTAATAACAGGTCTAACCCCAAGTGGATAAGAAGAATTAGCACTACCTATATACTTAGAGCTAGGATCCCAATAAAATAAATTATTAGAATCTAAATAACTATTATTAATCCAATAATAACCCCCATTATTTATTAAATCATTATCATAACCACACTTACTATCACTACTCTCATAGCAACTCTTATCATCTAAACTACTCCCAGTAATAATCTTAAAATCACTAGCATTCATATTCCAAGCACTATAACCATTACAAACACCACCATAAGAAAACTCTTCATTACAATAACTTAATGCTCTCATATTCAAATTATTAAAATGAAATTCAGCCTTATCCTTGTTATCAAAACTATCAAGACGAATATTATCAAAAGAAACCTTACCACTACTATCAGTAGCAACACATTCTAAACTACCAGCACTTATCAAGTAAACAGTATTATCCTTAACATAGCCAATTCTAAAACCATTAGAAGAATACTTATTACTATCCTTATAACAGTATCCTTTATTACTATTACCAACATAATTAACATTATATCCTAAACAACTATTACCACTACACCCATTACTACCAACATAATTAACATAACTACCAGCCTTAGCACTAGATAAATAAGAAATATCATCAACACCACTAATTAACTTTCTACCATCCAAGTACGAAATACTATTAGTATCCTTATTAGATGACGCAACCCCTATATCAATAACAACATCCTTATTAGAAACATTCCTAATAATAACACTAACTAAACTACTACCATTTTCCTCAATACTACCACTAGTATTAGCCTCAGACCTCTCTAACTTAGCAATCGAAATACTATCTTCAACACTCTCATCATCTATCCTATACCAAACACCATAATAAACAGTATCTAAACTATCATTATCAATCTTAACATTAAAAACATCAGCAGAATTAGCCCCTATCTTTAACTCAGAATACTCCTCAATATCACTAATTCCTATCCCAAAATCAAAAGAAAAACCAACAACATCATCCTCAGTAGAATAATCATTAGTAAACTTAGCATAAGTAGGAACAATAACAAAACTAGATAAACAAATACCTATAAGAAATAAAACAAAAATATATTTTTTTACTATTTTAGAATCTAAAAATTTCTGTATTTTCTTCATCTCATCCTCCTACTATCTACCATAAGTATACTATGAATAAAATTAATTTTCAATAATTTATAATTATTTTTTTAATTATTGCATACTTTTTAAAATAAACTAACATAATATTAATGGTGATAATATTATGGAAAATATAGATGTCAGAAAATATATAATAAATAACTTTAAAAATGACTCTCCTGAAGAAATAGCAAACTCTATAAATATGTCAATTGAATCAAAAGCAGAAGACCCTCTAGTAGGACTTGGCGTATTATTTGAACTAATGTGGAAAAATTCAACGAACGATTTAAAAAATACAATTGTATCAAACATAAAGAAAGGACTTAACTAAAAGTCTTTTTTTTGATATACTAACCATGGTGATACTATGAATAAAGAATTAATAAATAGATACATAAACATAATAGATTCAATCTCAATAACTAATAACTATGATAACAACATAAAACACTTACTATACCTAATAATACCAGCATTTATAACCAAATATAAATATAAAGAACAACTAATACTAGACATCTTCAAAAATACATCTATAATAATAAGTAATAAAGATGACAAATACGTCAATGCCTACTATACAAGCATTCCTAAAAAAATAGATAATAACATAATAACAAAAAAATATATAATAATTAATAACTATAACAAAATATCACTAATAACTCTTCTAGATAGCCTAGTTCATGAATACAACCATGCCATTAATTCCTATAAAAACGAAATACTAATAAAAGATAACACTATCTATATAAGAACAGGACTAACATATATAACCTATTATAAAGATAACTTAAAACCAAAAGAAAAACTACCATCATATATACTAGAAGAAATAATAAATACAAAACAAACAGAAACTATAATAGACTTAATAAAAAACTATCAAGATAAATCTAACGACATAATAAACAATACAATTTACGCTATAAAAGGCGAAACAAATAAAAATTATAACTCTAATGCTTATTACTTAGAAACTAATATACTAAAACCATTACTAACTAACAAAACATTTATCTATACCCTAGAATCCCTACGTATAGAAGGCCAAATAGACGATATAGAATCA
>CALVPO010000035.1 GCA_944351345.1 uncultured Bacilli bacterium
GTTGTCAAAAGGAAATTGGAATAAAATTTCCCGCGAATGTTTAAAATTTTTTAAGACATTTTCCAAAACTATTGACACTATTTTTAACTAATAAGTTACAAAAATGTTTTGTAAATGTACTGATAACTTATTTCTTTTTTATTATTCTATTTTTTCGTTAAGAATTAAAATTTAAGATTATTTTTATTAATGATAGTATAATGAGCGTTAGAAAAAAATTTAATAAAAGAAGGTTGGTCGTATGACAAGACATGTATATTTAACAAAGGCTGTTGTTGAGGCTTTTATTGTAGAAGGAAATTTGAATGAAAGGCAACAATATATTATGAGAACTAGAGCTATTGGTTACACAATTGCTAAACAAGCTAGAGAACTTAATTTAAGTGTTGATCAAGTAAATAAAGAGATAGCTAAATTGAAAAGAATTTACGATGCTACGCAAATTCATTCTAAAATACTTCCTCCTAGAAAAAAGAATAGTGCAGAATTAAACAAAATTAAATAGTTACAGTTTTGTGGCAGAAACTTTACATGTTTTAACTCTTTGTTTGTGAGATAATATTTTTGGTTAGACAATAAGGAGGAAGAAAATGATAAGTAAAGTAAAATGGTTTAACGATGGTAAGGGATTTGGATTTATTGAATATAATAAAGGAGAGGATATTTTTGTTCATTATTCTGCTATAAAGTCTAATGGGTATAAGACTTTAACCGAGGGACAGAATGTAAGTTTTAAGTTAGTTTCTACTGATAAAGGACTACAAGCTCAAGATGTAGAGATTGTTTCTGATGTTATTGACATTATGTAATAATCTCTATATTGAAAAATTAAAGTAGTTATAATAATTGATTTGTTTACATGTTTTAATGAATCATTATTTTTTTGTGTATTTTACTTATTTTTTCTTTCTTAGTTGTCTTATTGGAGTTGTAGTCATTGAATCAATAAATTCATTTAATTCTTTTGGATATGGCATTCCTTCTTGGGCTGATTTTTTTTGTATTTTTAGAGCTGATGCATACATGGCTTTTTTTATTGATGAATCTAAGTCTAATCCCTTAGAAATAAAAGATGCTAGGTTGCCAGCAAATGTGTCTCCTGCTCCGGTTGTGTCGGCTACTTTTACGTTAAGAGCTGGTAGCTTTATTATATTTTTACCATTAGAATAAATAAGGCCATCTTTACCTAATGTTACAATCAATTTATTAGGATATTTTTTTACGCAACTTTCTATATCTGTTGTTTCAAAGATTGTTTCACATTCTTTTTTGTTACAAGTTATAAAACTTACTTTATTAATCAAATCTAAATTTTCTTTAGAAGTTATTGTTAATTTTTCTGGTCTGCATGGTGTTAAAATTATTGTTTTATTGTGTTTGTTGCAGAAATTTATTAATTCTATTGTTACTTCTTTTGGTATTTTTAATTGGCACATTATTATTTTGGAAGACAATAGTACTTCCTTATAAGATTCTATCATATCTACAGTAAAACTATTTATTGCGCCTGTTTTTCTTTCGATATGATTATCTTTAGCTGTTTTGTCAATATATACTTTAGAGCAATCATTTTCTATTCCTTCTATTATTTCTACATTTGATGTATTTACCATGTTATAAGCTAAATTATCTAATATAAATTCTCCTATTTCATCCTTGCCTATTCTAGTTATTATTGTTGTTTTAGCACCTGCTCTTGATGCGGCTACTGCTTGATTAGCTCCTTTTCCACCTGGAACGATTATATTAGGTGTATAGGGATATTGAGAATCTTCATTTTGATAATACATTTGATCTAATGTACATCCACCAAATACACATATATCATATTTCATAAAATCACCTTCTTAGCTGTATTATAAAGTATTTGTTAGCATAATTCAAGTTTTATTAAAATTTTTTGCTTTAAGTGTTTTCTTCTTTTATATCTGTTTGGGGCGTTATTTCTATTAAGTCGCCTATATTTTCTATAGCACTTACAAATAATTTTAAATTGATAGTAGAATCTGTTGCTTCATTTGATAGAATAGTTATATCCTTTATCTTTTTTATATTAGGGTTATCTTTTTTTAGTTTTTGTTTGATGTAATCTTTTGCTTTATTTATAGCAATATCTTCAGGATATACTTCATCTTTTACTATTAGTTCATATTGTTTTTCTTTTACTAAGTTTATATTTATTAATGGGTTTGATAATAAGATTTTATCTTTAGTAGAAAATGATTTATATTTGTCAAAGTCAAATATAGAAAATCTTTTATTTATAAAATTTAGGACGTATATTGTTTTAGAGCGACCTGTTAATTTTTCTTCTTGATAAATAAAGGGATATTCTACTGTTATTTGATACCATACTTCTCCATATACTTTTCCTTTAGCCATAGTTGTTTTTGTTGTATTATTTGGTAGAGTAATATATCCTGATATTACTGTGTCACCTTTTTTTACATAATCATTTACATTTTTTACTTTTTCGCCTTGAGTTGCTTTTATCTCAGTTATAATAGCATCTTTTTTAGATATTATGCTTTGATATTGATAAATTTCATCTTCAGTATTAACTTTTCTTTCCTCTATTCTTACTATATACTTAGTCCCACTTTCTATTATTTCAATCCACTCTAATTTATCTTTATTCTTTTCTAATATTTTATCTTCTATTTTTTCTAACTCTTTATAACTCTTTTTAAAATGATACTTTTTTATACCGTTTATTTCTAATTCTTGTTTTAATAAGATGCGTATTTCTTTATCTTGATGGATTATATCTATTGAGAATATTAAGTTAGATAAGGTTATAATTAAGAAAAGACCTAATATAATTGCTAGTATTAGAATAGTGTTTTTCTTTATGTTTTTTTTTATTTTTATTGTTCCATAAGTATCGATTATAGATATTTTATAAGTGGTTTTATATTTAATTATTTTTTGATATTCTTGATATTTTATGATTAAATGTACTTCTTTATATGATATGGGGATTAATCTGATGATGTTTATTTTTCTTTTTAATAATCTTTTTATATAATTATTTATATTTTTTCCTTCTATTTTTATTTTTATGATACTATCAAATTTTTCAATATATCTGTTTCTCATCAGTATCACCTATAAAATTTTATGTTTTTTTTTAATAGGTTATAACTCAATTAATTTAATACTACCTGTTATTAATACTTCGTTATCTTGCATTTTTGATACGACTAAATTACTACCTGTTACAGTTATAATGTTATCAGGGGATTTTATTATTATTTTAGTACTAGAGAAATCTTTTATTTCTATATAATTTATAATGTTTATTTGTTCTTTTTTTATAATCATTTTATACTCTTTATCAGTTATATATCTATCTAATTTATTAAAAATATTCATTATATCACCAATTTATTTTATTCTAATTATTCAGATATTTTACTTTAATTTTATTTTTATATAAAATATTTCAAATTTTTTTAGGTTTTGTTGATAAATTTATGGGTTTATGGTATCTTATATATAGGATACAAGGAGGCTATTTTATGTTTAGTGTATTTGATTGTGATGGTAGAGAATATAAGTGTAATTTTTTATTTAATTTTGAGCATAATAATAAGAATTTTATTGTATATTCAGATAATGATGATGATATTTTGGCGTCTTTTTATGAAGTTAGTGAGGGAAAGATAATTATATCTCCTATTTATGATGATAATGATTTTGATATAGTTGACCAGGAAATTGCTAGAAGGAGGGATATTAATGAGGTTGAATAATTATTTAGAATTTAAGTATGTTGGGAATAATTTAAAGATATTTAGAATTTATGATGGTAAAATTTATGAAATAGCTAAAAGAGAAGAAATTAAGGCTCTCGAAAATATAATAAGATTTAATTCTGTTAAACCTATTAGTCGTAGGGATAATTCTGTTTTTTATGGGGATCTTTGTTCTATTTATAGAAAACAGTTTGAAAGATATCGTAATTTATTCAAAACTTCTACTAACTCAAAGAAAAATGCTATTAATAATGAAAGTAAGTTTAGTAATTCAAAGAGTATTAAAAAAAACGCCTCTAATATAAAAAAACAAATACCTAAAGGAAAGAAGGTTAATAGAAAAAAATCAAGAGAAATTAAAAGATTTATAATTAGAATGGCATTGCTTTCTAGTTTGGGATTTGTAGGATTTAATGGTGTTAGAAGTGTTAAAAATATAATTACTGATAGCAATAAGGCTAGTAATTCTGTTAGTTATAATGATGATAAAGTTAAAAAAAATAAGATTAATTTTGATAATGATGATAGAAATAATTATGATGATAATAATTTAGTAAGTACCAATAATAGTGGTATTAATGATGATGTAACTATTAGAAAATTGGAATTTTCTTATGAATACTCTGATGTTGGGGATAATGAGGCTTTAGATAATGCTTATGAGTATAATTATTATTTTGAACTATATGGAAATATGTATGGGATAGATGCTAAATTGCTTGCTTTAATTGCTGCACAAGAGAGTTCTGGTATTCATAAGAATTATTCTGAGAATGGATTTGCAACTGGGCTTATGGGAATTGAGAATGTTTGGAGTGGTGAGACAGTTAGAGCTTATAATTATCAGACTCAAGAAATGGAACAGATGACTATTGATTACGATAGAGTTGGTAGTGATGTTGATTATAATATTAAAGTTGGAGCAATGATTTTTCAACAGAAATTTAATGCTGCTGTTAAAAATAGAGGGAATTTATTTAGTGAAAATGAATTATTGCCATATGGTATTCAAAAATATAATTTGGGAGTTGGTAATTCAGCACGTTTATTTAAAATAGGTAATGGGGATTGGATTGATAATAGGGAATATATAAGTTCTGGTGATAATAGATATTTTGAACATGTTTTGTCTAGATTAAATAATGGGGATACGATAAATTTAATGTATTATGATGAGGATACTGGAAAAATAACTATCTACTCTACTACTGTATATAATTATGCTTTAGAAAAGGGAATAAGTAAATAAAAAAATTATACTAAATTGCTAGTATAATTTTTTAGTTTATTTCTTTATAGCCAACTGCTTTTTTAAATAGAAATATGTTTAAATTTGATAAATAGATTGGCATTTTTTCTATTAAAAATTTTAGGATAAATTCTGGTAGTAATATAAATATTCCTCCTATTATTAAGATTAAGAAAGATATAAACCAATCATATAGGTTTTGAGGAGCGGCTTGGCTGGAAGTTACTATAGAAAAGATTAAGGCTATTATATATAATCCTAATATTAAAGAGGCTATATTTGTTATTAATGTTCCACCATAAGCTAGAATTAGGGCTAAGAGATAGTTTATAATTTGTAAAATAGTACAAATTATAGTTTCTATTACCACTAGAATAATTGCTATTATTTTTCTTATGATTGGTGTTTGATAATATTTTAAGTATGTCATAAAATATTCCCATTTAGTGTATGTTTCTTTATAATATTCTTCTTGATAGTTAGTTTGTTGATAATTATTATTCGTATTTCTTGATGATGTTTTTTCTTTTTCTTTTAATTTTTCATAATTTGGATTAGTTAATTCTTCTAGGTATCTATCATATTCTTTTCTTTTTGTTTCATTTAATAAAATTTGTTTAGCATCATTTAATTTTTTTGTTATGTTTGATGCTTCTTTATCTTTATTGATATCTGGGTGCCATTTTTTAGCTTGAATTCTATAAGCTTTTCTTATTTCTTCTTCTGTTGCATCTTTTTTTACTCCCAATAGTTCATAATAGTTAATAAAGTCATTCATTTTAACACCTACTTAACTTCGTTTGGTATATTCTAGCATATTTTTGGGTAAAAGAAAAGAACTTTTTTACTTTTGAGTAACAAAGTTAATTGTTTAAAATACTCTTTTTGTTACTGATAATTTTTTTACTCTTGCAAGTGAAATATCTTTTTTATATCTGGAATTTTTATCCATTCTTGAATTTGCTACTTCTTTGGAATAGCCTTCTGGATATCTTGCTCTTAGTTTTTCAATGTTATCACTTAATATTTCACTTAAGTTTTTATTAAAGAATAGTTTTGAAATGGTTGCTACTTCTATAAAAATAGTTGCTACTGCTTCTATTAGTTCTTCTCTAGTTTGAGTATAATCTAATTTGTTTAATTTTTTCTTAAATTCTAATAAAATATGGAATACTGATTGTTCATCTAATTCTATATTTTGGTTTTGATAATTTAAAACTTCGTTTATTATATCTATTTTATAGCTAGTCTTAGGTCTACTTTGATCACATAGGGGATCTGTATCTAGGCTTGCTTTTTCTATTAGATTACTATTTATTTGATAGTGATATTTGTTTGTATTTAAAATATAATCGTATACTTCATCTAGTGTATAATTATAAACAACAGCTAGAGAAGTTGATAGATACCAAACTAAATCGCCTAGTTCTTTGGGGGCTAATTCTAATATTTTTTGCTTTTCTGATTTATCTAAGTTATGAGTATAAAGTTTCTTAATGTAATCGAAGAATTCTCCATACTCTCCTATTATACCTGTATAAGCATTTAGTTTTAATAGATCTTGGTTATTAAAATTATTCATTGTTCTAAGGGCATTTTCTTGATACCAATTAACTGTTATATTGGTTATGGAATTAGATTTTTTTGTTATTTCTAACATTTTTTGGGCTAAACATCCGCCTTTACATTTATCTTTTTTACAATTTTTACATTTATCACTTATATTTTGACTGGCTATTCTTATTTGTTTAAAATACTCTGATTGATATATTTTTTCTATTGTATCTATATAAATATTACCGCCACTTCCTAGGTAATCAAAATATTTCATAGCATCACAGGGATATACATTACCGTCAAAACCTATAATTATAGTTTTGCTAGCTGCTGTACAGGGAGTGTTTTCTATATTTAAGATATTAAATGGACTGCCAAGATGAATTTTATGTTGATATTTATTTATTAACTCTATAATTTGAGGTTTTATTTCTTTTAAATCAGTACTCGTTAAGGTTAGATCATCTTTTCCTCTGCCATGTTCTACATATCTTAGAAAACTTAGGCTTTTGAAATTAGTTTGGTTTAATTTAGAGATTATATTGTCTAGTAAGTTGATATCTTTAGTGGTTTTGGTTGTTAGGCAATAATGAAAACTTAGATTGTTTATGTTACTTAAGTCTGTTAGAAATTGTTGAATATTATCATATCTAACTTGTCCGTCTGTTGTTAAGGATATTGTTAGTGAATATATTATTTCAGTTAGGCCTAAGCCTGTTAATCTTTTTAATAAATTATATTTTTCTATTGTTGGTTCACACATTGTGTAAAGCTTTATATTTGGTATTCCTTTTTGGTGAATATATTCTACTAGTTCTTCTATGTCTTTATATTCTGTTGCTTCTCCACCTGTTAAAACAACTGTCTTTATTTTTAATTTACTACATTCATCTATTATTTCTTTTACTTTTTCTATAGGTAATTCTATTATATTTTCTGTATTAGCGTCACTACTACAATGAATACATTTTCTTTTACAATAATTAGTTAATTCTATTTTTACTTCTTCTATACTATTCAACTCAATTCCTCCTTAATTTAATTAATAATAAATTGTTTTAGTTATCTTGATTTTCTTTTTAAATATTCGTCGAGATTTTCTTCTTTTGCATCTTTTTCTATATATTCTAATAAGTTTATTCCTTGAGATATTTGTTTTAGATATTCTTTTTTTAAATTTTTGGGAGATTTTTTTAATAGACGAATATATTTGCATATTATTTGATCGATTAGATATTCGTTGAATGCTTCCTTGTTATAAGATATTGATATATTTTCGTCTTGTCCTTTTTGAAATCTTCCACTATCTATTAAATTGGCACCCTTGTTAAATACAGTGTTTTCGTAATTAGCATCGTTTACTAAAATATTATGTTCTCCTAGTAGAATAAAATCATTTTCTAATAATTTTAGTTCAGATAGAGAGGTTTTTATATCTTGTTTCATGAATTGTTCTATTCCTAAATCTTTTACATATTCAGAGATATAACCTTGTAATCTTCTTTTTTTATCTAATATAGGAGAGGTTGGTAATTTTATTTTTTCAGTGGGTATGTTTTTATAATACTTTATTATATCTTTAGTAATTAACTCTTTTTGTCCATATGGTTTATATAGTTTATAAGCTTTACCGCCTATTAAATATACTGCTGAATTGACTGTTTCACCTATTTTTTCAGAATATCTCATATTATATGGATTTAATCTTACTTTTTTTCCATCTATTAAAAATACCATGTTATCACCTTTAATTAGATTATAGCATAGTTTTATAAAATAGAATAATTTTTTAATGTAAATTTGTGTTAAATATTATATATATAGATACAAAATTCAAAAAAAATGTTATAATTAATAAAAAAAGAAAAGGAGTTTTTAGTATGCAAGAATTTATTTTAACAATTATGGAACAATTTGGATATATAGGTGTTTTTCTTTTAATTGCAATTGAGAATATTTTTCCACCTATTCCTTCAGAGGTTATACTATTGTTTGGTGGATTTATGACTACTTATACAAAATTAAATATTGTTATTATGATTATAGCTGCTACTTTAGGTTCAATTTTAGGGGCTATTGTTTTATACTATATTGGTAAGATATTTAATAAAGATAGACTTAAGAAAATTATTTCTGGTAAAATTGGTAAAATTTTGCGTCTTAAAAATAGTGATATTGATAAGGCTGATAAATGGTTTGATACTAAAGGGAATAAGACTGTTTTCTTTTGTAGGTTTATTCCTATAGTTAGAAGTTTGATATCTATTCCTGCTGGTATGAGTGAGATGCCTATGGGTAAATTTTTAGTTTATACTACTTTTGGTTCTTTAATATGGAATACGGTACTTGTTGCAATAGGTTCTATTGTTGGTGAGAATTGGACTTCTATTTTGACTATTTTTGATACATATTCTAGTATTGTTGTAGTAGTAATAGCTATTATATTTGTAATTTGTGTATATTTATTTTATAGGAATAGACTTAATAACAAAAAGAAAGGTAGTAATAAAAAATAATAATTATTTTACTACTTTTTTATTTTAGATAAAATTAATGTTAATGCCATATTATATAATATGAATGATAAGTTGGATAGATTAGAAGATATTAAAATAGAAAATTTTATATGGGTTATATATATTGGTATTATAATACTTAGTTGGTATGCTAATAGTAAAGAAAAAAAATTTATATTGTATAACGATGAGAAAAGCAGAGAGGAATATCAAAGGTTGTTAATTTTAATTTTTTCTATTTTACTTTTTGTTTATTACTATTTTACTAAAGATAGTTATAGTGATTTGAAAAAATTAAATTATTATGATACAGATAAGAAAAAAATATTAACATACGCTTCTTTTACTGGTTCTTTATTGATTTTAATAAGTGGGGTTATATTTTTAATAATTGCTATAACTGATGATAATATTGATACTGAAATAGCTTTTAATTAGTTTTATGAATTAATATAATAAGTATTTGAGGAGATAATGATGTTTAAAATAGGAAAGTTTTTTAATTTAGTAATATTAATTATTATTGGTTTTTTTATGATTAATTTATTTATTGGTGCTAATAATATTATAGCAAGAATATTTTTGCTTCCTTTTATCGTTTGTGTTTTGGCTTCTATTGGAAAAAATATATTTATGATAAAAGATAATTATAAATACTCTAATATATTTTCAAATATATACTTTATTAGTTTTTTTACTTATTTTTTTGGAATATTGGTAATTTGGTGTTATTTGGTAATTAGGGATGGAAATTATGCTATGTTAATTTTTTCTATACCTTTTTGGATTATAGGTATTTTTTTGTTAGTAAGAAGATTTTTAAGAAGAATATTAGTTTATTTAATAAATTTAGAAGAAATGGTTATGTAAAAATTAATTTTAGGAAAATAATTAGTGGATTATTAATTGGGAGTTGTTTGGTTATTGGCGTTGTAATGTTATATTTTGGTATAAGTGGTGTGTATAAGCTTAATAATAAAACAAAAGATTTTAAAGAAACAACAGGTTATTTTACTGATTACACTATATATTCTGTTGATAGAGATGGTGCTACTTATAAATTAATATATTCTTATACTGTTGATGGTAAGCAATATACTATATCATCAGATTTTGGTACAGGAACTATACCTAATAAAGGTAGTACTAAAACAATTAAATATAATCCTAATAATCCAAGGGATGCTGTTATTGTTGGAGTAAATAGTCAAACATTCTTAATATTTATAGGATTATTATTTACTTTTGTTCCATTAATTATGATATTAGGATTCTTTAGAGTTTTTGATAAAGTTAATTTAAAGTTAGATTTGATGGGAATATTTATTGGAATATTTTTTAGTGTAATGGGGTTAGGTATTATATATATGTTAGTTGGATCTTTTTCTATATTAGATATGATTGGTTCTTATTCAAATTATTTAGTACCTTGTATAATTTCTATTTTATTTATAATAGTAGGATTGTTTATGATTATTAAGAGTATATTTTTTAATAAAAAGACTGTTGCAAAATTAAATAAATAATTTTTAACAGTCTTTTTTACTAATTTGGAAATTATATTTTTAATATATATTTAATCTTATTTATTATATCTACATTAGGCTTTTTCTTAACAAGTTTTTTTGTTTTTCTCTTTTTTCTTCATTAAATGCATTACCAATGAATCAATATAATAATGTTAATAGTATTTATCTTTTATGTGTTAATGATTTTGCATTATTTATTTTTGAAAAATACTCTACTACTTCTATTAGCCAATGATTGTTGGGATTTTGAATAAATTCAATATTTTTATGTTTAGCTAATAAATAGCCAATTTCAAACATTACTGTATTACCAATATATCCATCTTTATTACAGACAATAATATTTTCTGATTTTAAACAATTTTCAATAAAATTGGATTCTATAATAATGGGATTATCACTTATATCACTTTCAAAAATAATAAAACCATTTTTGTCTGTTTTAATATTAGATAATTTAGGTGCTAGAATTTCATAGCCATTATTTTTTAAGTGTATAGCATTTTCCTTTATACATTCTAATTGTTTATTTAAACTTCCTAATAAGGAAAATGTATTTTTTTTGATATCCTGATTTTCTACTTCTAAATTAAATTCAGTATTTCTATCAATACCAATACTTCTTTCTTTTGTAATTATTAATTCTCGATATTTTCCTGGTTTTAAGTTTGTTTTTATATTTTGAAATAAATATGGATAAGCTAAAGTTCTTATTATTTCTAAAGGAAATTGGATAATTTCTTTATAACCATTATTATTTCTTGTAGAAATGCAAGACATTAGCCATTCTGATTTATCTATATCACACCAAAAGAAAATTTCTTGTTTCATTGCCATTAAATAACCTAATATAAACATTGTACAAGTATCTAGTTTGCCATTGGAATTGCAAACGTATACTGCATCACTTTTTAGACACATATTTATTTGATTGATTATATCTTCTGGTAATAATTCAGGTAAAACTGATGTTTTAGGTATTCCATTATCTTTAAAGATTTTTCTTAAACTTTTATCATTAATTATTATTGGTGCTCTTGTTCCAAAATAATAGGCAATATTTTTTAAAATATTTTCTTTATTTTCATCATCTATGCTATATTTATTACAATAATAAGAATTTATATTTTGAGATAAAAATAAATAATTCATAAAAATTATGTCATAATTATTGTTTCCTAATAGTGCAATACTTTCATAATTATCAGTAAGCTCTTTTCTCAACTTAATCACCCCATGTTTTAAGTATTATAGCATATTTTTATTAATTGTAATTTCTTTTCTAGAGAAATCAATCATATGTTACAATTTTTAGAAAAATAATGATATAATTATTATAAGATATGGAGGTATTAGAAATGAATAATGAACAAAATATTGAAGTATATCAATTATTACACAATATATCTAGCTTTATGATTGAACTTTATGATGGACAAATATTACCAAAAAATCATCCTAATTATTATGATGGATTAATTGATATAAAACTAATAAATAAATCAAATAAAAATTATGGACATATTATAATAGGTAAAGAAAAATATCAGATAAAAGATGAAACTGTTAAATCTATCCAAACATACATAGAGTCAAATATTAATAAATTAATAAATTTATCATTAAACCAAAAAGCTGAAGCAGAGGAATACACTTCTGGTGGAGGTTTAATATTAAACATAAAATATAAATCAATATTGATATCAATTGATGAACAATATACAATTTGCATGAATGAAAAAGAACAATTAGAGTTTTATAATTTTAAAAATGATATTATAAATACTATTAAAAATATACTACAATCAAACAAATAAGGCGATCAAAAAATTGAAATGATAAAGTACTTTCTACTCTATCACTTCTTTTAATACCCTAATTTTCTCATTTAATTTCTTTCAATCTGTAATCAAAACCAATATTCTTTCATTTTTTCTAAAAATGATTTTTCTACTGGATAAAGTTTATTATCGTAAATAATAGAATCTGTACAACAAAAAGGACATAGTGCTGTTTCTTCATTATCAAGCCAATGTTCAATTAATTTTGGGTCAAATATTTTTAAGCAATAAAAACAGCCACATTTTTTTACCTTTTGTAATTGCTCTCTATTATGAGTGCATAAAGTATGTGCTTTAACAACATCTTTTTCTAATTCATTTTTATCCATAAGTAAAAACATCCTTATTCCTTATGTAGTTTTTTATTTTATCAATATCTTCGCTAGAAATAGTGAAGTTCTTTTTTTATCATTCTTTCTTATAATGCAAAAAAAATCAACTTCTTTCAACTTTTCCAAAAGAATCAATGTAATAATCAACTACTGCTATTAGTATACCATAAATTTAATCGAATTAAATAAACTTTCAGCATTTTTATTCAAATATATTCCAAATGATGATATAATATTTTTAGTTTTGAGGAAGGTGGAGTATGACTTTAGAGGAAAAAACTAAATTTATAATAGAAAGTAAAGAAAAAAATTATTTATTTGTTTCACCTAAAACTATTCAAGGTGGTGCAACATTAGTTGGTAATTATGAAGCATTAGAATTATATGAAAGTATGGATGATAATACTTCAAAATTTGCAGAAAAAGAAATTGTTAATTTAATTTCAAACGCTAATTATAATAAGGAAGAGGCAAAGAGTTATTTAGATTTTAATTTGATTTTTTGTGGAGATTTTGATGATTTGCCAAATAATATAGGAAGCCCTATTGAATTTATAATGAATAACAAAGAAAGAATAGTTGCAGTATATAAATATGTTAAAGATATCGAACAAAGAGAATTTTTTGTTGGATTTTCTCAAACTGAAACGATTTATAAATATGGTTATCTTTATTTAAATTTAGCAAAATTATTAGAAGAATTTAGTAAAAGTAATGTTAAATATGAAATA
>CALVPO010000036.1 GCA_944351345.1 uncultured Bacilli bacterium
CATCTAATACTTTTTTTGTTGCTATACCTTTACTAGAAGTACGCATACCTTTTATTACTTTACTTGCTTGATATCCTGAGTCAAAGATATTTATTAATGCCTCATCGTTATTAGTATAACCTTGCAATTTTAATTTATCTTCTTTTAATTCATTATAAGTATGCTTGTTATCTATAGAAATCTCACTATTTAAAATTTTTTGGAGATAAAAACCTACTATTCTTATGTTAGGAAACTTTTGTTTAGTTAAGTATATATATACTGGTAATTGTAAATCTAATCCATAAATAGAATTGTTTAAATTAAGATCTGGATTACCTGTTTTATAATCAATTATTGCTGCTATTTTATTTTGGCTATCTAACATTATTTTATCTATAAATCCCTTAAAAATAATTTTCATGTTATCTATACTTTTATCAACTTCTATTTTTTCTTCATATAAACTATTTTCTAGACTAGAATATTCGTATTGTTTCTTTATAGTCGATATTACAAATTTTAATTCTTCTAATAGATTGTTTAGAAAAAATAGTTCTTTAGCATTGAATTTATAAGTTTGTTTGTTTATAAATTTATTATATTCTGATTCTATATCAATATCTTTTTGAAAACATATAGATAAAATATAATGGAACAGATTTCCAATTATAGTATAAAATGTCTCTTCATAGATATTTAATTTTAATATATTTGATAAATAATATTTAAAGGCACAATGATAGTAATTGTTTAGAGCACTATAAGATAGAATTAATTGGTTATTTATTAGTTTTTTTAATTTATCTTTGTCTATTTTGTTATATTGATTATTATAAGTCATATAATCTAAATCTTTATAACTATTATATAGTAATTCTAGATTTTTTGACTTAGTATTATATTTTATTAATGTATCAATACTTTTAGTTAATTCTATTTTGTTATACATGTTTGAATAATTATAAATTGGATCTGGTGTTTGTATTTCTAATTTTAATTCATCATTTAAACTTGATAAATAGAATTCCCCAGTATGACTAGTTTTTTTATAAGTTATTATTAAGTTTTTACAATGTTTTATATTATATAGCCATTCTTCTGTATTTTTCTTATTAATATCGTTAGTATTATCTATTTCTAGCAAGTCTTTTTGATGATTATTTAAATAGTCTTCATCTTTTTTTGTTTTAGGAATTATTCCTTGGTTAAAACTCATCAAAAAGACATAATCGTTAGTACTAGCTTCTTCTAAAGTATTTATAATTTTAATTTCATTTGTATAATTATTGGTATTGATTGTTTTCTGCTTGAAATCATGAATTATCATTTCTTTAGCATTTAAAATGTTATTACACCAAACATATTTGTTGATTATACTAATAATTGAATTATAAATAGTACATATATTTTCGTTAGCTAAATTATAATTATCTTTAATATAGTTTAGAGTATCCTCTATATTAGTAGTCATATTTTTTAGAAAATCAGAAGCTATTTTAGTTGCGTATAATTTAGTATTATTAAAACTTATAGGTATTTTAAAAAATTTAAATATTCTTTTTATAGTAGTTGTATATTCATCATTTATTCCACATAATTTTATATTATTTATATTTATTCCATCATTTATTAATTTGCATATGTTACTAGCAACGTAAGATACTTCTTCTTCTAGAGTATTAAATTCATAAATATTTTGATGTTGATATTCTTCTTTTGTTTCATTATAAATATCTACATTGGTAATTTTTTTTAATTCATTAATTAATTTTAAATCAAACTTTGACAAAAAATAATGATTATAAATAATTATATTTCTATTCTTTAAGCTATTTTTGAATAAATTATTATAATATAATAGGTTTTCTTTAGTTAATTCTTCTTTTAAATCTATTAGTTTTTTTATTTTTTTATCATTATAATCTTTATCTTCTACATAATATAAATTATTTAAGTATTTTATAGCTACATCATAGTTATAATGATATTTATTAATTAAATAATAAATAGTTTTTTCATCATATTTGAAATATAATTGTTCTCTTAATTCTTTTAAAGTCATAAATTTTATATTTAAAAAACTTTTTTCTCTTATTTCTTCTATAATTTTATTTTTAGTATTGTTTTTTAAAACTAATATAGTATTATCTTTTAATTTGGCTGTTATCATGTTTACCTCCGGATTTGATATTTGTAATATTTAAGTTCATTATAACAATGATAGAAAAAGAAGTCAATATTTTATGAACAATTGTTTGTGTTTGGGTGACTTCTATTATATATTAATTATTTTTATTAGATATATTTAAATTTAATTTCATTAATTTTTCTACTTCTTTATATAATTTATTATTAGCTTCTTCTAAAGACATATCACCTACTTTAAAGGGAGTTCCATATCTTATTGTTAAATTTTTACTTCTAAATTTATAGTTACCAGTTAACCCAAATGGTACAATAGTAGCATTAGTTTTTTTTGCCATAGATACAGTACCAAATTTGAATGGTAATAAAAATATATCTTTTGTTTTATTTCTTGTTCCTTCAGGGAAAATACCTATTACTTTGTTTTCATTTAATATATCTATAGCACTATTTAGAGCATTTTTGTCATGAATTTTTCTATTTACCGGTATTATTCCCATGTTTTGAAAAATAATTTTTTTAAATCCTTTAATTAAACTATCTTTAGCTAGAAAATGAATTGTCCTTTTAGTTGAAGATATTAATAATAAGCAATCTAAATTACTAGTATGATTTCCTACTAAAATACACTTGCCTTCTTTAGGAATATTTTCTAAACCTATATATGTTGGTTTAAATATAAAATTAAATAGAATTTTTATTATTGGTCTTACTATTCTATATAATATTGGTTCTTTCATATATCCTTCTTGTAGATAATTATACACCTATTTTTAGATAATATAAATAAAAAATACTTTCATTTTCATAAACGAAAGTATTATAAACTTAATCTATTGTTTCTTCTAAATATTCATTTGTTATTTTATCAACTAATTATTTACTCCATGAGTTATTTGAGGGGTATTCATAGTTATATTAGAAAAAGTATAGCCATTATTTTTCCCGTATTGAATAATTTTTCTTAAGGCGTTTAATGTATAATAATTATTTTCAAAATCATGCATTAAGATAACATTAATACGATTGTGTCTTAGATTACTAATAACATTGTTATATACTTCAGTACTTGATTTAGCTCCAGCAGCATCTTCTGCTGAAACATTCCAATCAAAATATCTATATCCTTGTTTTGTTACTTCCCTTGTTAAATAACTCATTACTCCTTTAGTATAATTTTTACTTACAGTATTAGAACTTCCACCTGGGAAACGTATTATTTTACTATTAATCCCTGTAATAGAATTTACTTTTTTAGATATTTTATTTAAGTCATCTAAATAAGCATTGTTGCTTGAATAAACATCTGCATAATTATGACTATAACTATGAAGTCCTACTGTATGTCCTTCGTCATATTCTCTTTTGATTAAATAATTTAGATTATCAGATTTATTTATTACAAAAAAAGTTGCTTTTATATTTTCTTCTTTTAGGATATCTAAAATTTTACCAGTTATAGTACTACTTGGTCCATCATCAAAGGTTAGATATATAGTTCCGCTATGAGTTATATTTTGATATATTACATTTATAGTTCTTTTTACTTCCGTTGTATTTCCAGCATCATCTGTTACCTTGTATGTTATAACATAAACACCTATTTGATTAGGATTTACTGACCCACTAACATCAATTTTATTTGCGACATTGCTATCACAATTATCAGTAACTTCATAGCCAGGATCTCTAAATGTACTACCTAAATAAATTGTCATATTATTATAACCATTTAATCTAATAGTTGGTGGTTCTTTATCCTCATAAATTAGCTTTCTTTTTTTTGTAGTTAAATTACCAAAAGTATCTTTAACACTATAAATTATTTCATTATCTTTTTCTATGCGCTCTACTTTCTTTGTTAAGTCTCCATCATAATTATCAGAAGCACTAAATCCTTCTTCTGTATATTTAGTATTAGGACATACTGTTACTTCTTCTTTTCCATTTAAATTAATAGCAGGATATTCTTTATCCACTACTCTAATTGTTCTAGTTTTTTTTACATTAAAAATTAAATATTTTATTTCATAAGTTATTGTATAATTACCTACTTTATCTGTATTTAAATTACTTTTTACTTTTACTTTATCTGTTATATCTTTATTTATTACATAGGATTTATATCCTGGTTCTTTATATTCAGTATTTACTTCTATATCTATATCTTTATCTGTTAAATATAATTTTGGTGTTAAAACTATACAAGTTATAAAACTAGCTAGTGCTAAAACTACCAAAATTATAATTGCTATTATAATTATTTTTTTGTACTGCTTAAGCATTTTATCACTACCTATTAATAATTTTACCATACTTATATTATTTATCAATATTTTTATTATATACTTTACATTTATTAATATTAATAATGTATTTTAAACACAGAAAAAAGAAATACAATTATATATTTCTTATTAATCTAAGGTATGATTGCAGTCTACTAATATTATATCATCACCTATTTTTATTATTTGGTTCCAAGTTAAATCTATATTATCTTTACTTTGAGCAAATAATCTTTTAGTAGGTTTTCTATCTTCTAATAATAATTTAGATATTCCACCTTTTCTATCTATTATTACATCTATTATAGCCCCTACTCTTCTACCAGTAGAAATATCTATTACTTCTTTATCTTGAAGTTCTGACAAATTCATATTATCACCTAATAAATTGTATTATTTTTATAATTGTTTTATGTGATATTTTATAATCTATTGGGATTAATATCTATTTCTACATTTACTTTATTATTGGTTTTATAATGTTCATTTAGATTATATAATGTTTGTTTTAATTTATTATCTTGTTTATATTTTATGATGCATTGTTGTTTGTAGATGTTATTTATTCTAAATATATTGGCCATAGTTGGACCTAATACATAAGTTGTAGGACTTAGATTATTTCTTAAGTAATCTCCTACTTTTTTTGCGGCTTTAAAGCTTAATTCATAATCTTTAGTAGAAATACTTACTAATATTATATAGTAATAAGGGCTATAATTTAATTGTTTTCTTATTTTCATTTCTTCTAGATAAAAAGATAGATAATCGTGTTTACTGGCTAAGACGATACTATAATGATTATTATTATATGTCTGGATTATTACTTCTCCTGGTTTATCAGCACGTCCTGCTCTACCTGATACTTGTGATAGTAATTGAAAAGTTCTTTCACTACTTCTAAAATCAGGAAAATTTAGACTAGCATCAGCATTTATTACTCCTACTAAAGTTACTAAAGGAAAATCAAGTCCTTTTGCTATCATTTGAGTTCCTACTAAGATATCATATTCATGATTAGCAAAGGAATCAATAATTTTTTGATGAGCTCCTTTTTTAGAAGTTGTATCCATATCCATTCTAATTATTCTGGCACTATATTTTTTCTTTAATTCTTCTTCTAATCTTTCTGTTCCTAGACCATAATCTTTTAAATCTGTACTGCCACAAGCTTTACATTTGTTATACTTTAATGTTGCATATCCACAGTAATGACATCTTAACATATTGCTATTTTTATGATAAGTCAGACTTATATCACAATTTGGACATTTAGCAGTTTCACCGCATTTATTACAAGTTAACATAGAGGAATATCCCCTTCTATTAAGAAGTAATATTATTTGTTCTTGTTTAGCTAATTTTTCTTTTATCAAAGTATCTAATGGTTCAGATATTATGAAGTTTCCTTTTTTTAATTCTTCTTTCATATCAACAATAGAAACTTTAGGTAAGTGACCAGCTCCAGCTCTTTTAGTTAGAGTTAGTAGTTCATATACTTTGTTAGCGGCTCTAGCCATGCTTTCTAGTGAAGGGGTAGCACTTCCTAATAATACGGGACATTTATGATATTGACTTCTTAGAATGGCTATATCTCTAGCATGATACTTAGGATCATTATCTTGTTTATAAGTACTAGTATGTTCTTCATCTATTATTATTATTCCTATATTGGTTAAAGGCGCAAATATAGCACTTCTAGCGCCTACTACTATTTTAACTTGGCCTGAAGTTATTTTTCTATACTCATCATAACGTTCGGTATCACTTAATCCCGAGTGTAAAATAGCTATGTTATTATTGAATCTTAAAGAAAATCTTTCTACTATTTGAGGAGTAAGACTGATTTCTGGTACTAGCATAATAGCAGTTTTTTCTTCTTTTATGGCATTTTCTATTATATTCATATATACTTCTGTTTTGCCAGCTCCTGTTACACCATATAATAAGAATGTTTTAGGAGTACCAAAACTATTAGTAACCTTATTTATTACAGATTGTTGATCATTATTAAGTATTACTTTTTTATCTTTGCTATTAGTATTATAGTTATATCTGTAATATTCTCTTTCTTCTATTTTTATTAAATTATGTTTTAGTAAGGTTTTGATGGTACTATCAAGTTTAGTTATTTTTAATTCTTTATTTTTAATTAAGTTAGTTAATATTTCTTTTTGCTTTGGATACTTACATTTTTTTAGATATTCTTCTAAGCTATTGGTATCATCTAGTAATATGTATTTATCCATTTTTTTATTTATTTTAGTTTTATGACTAGCTTTTAGAGCTTTTGGTAACATTACTTGATAGCATTTTATTTTAGATGATAAGGTTTTATTACTTATAATATTTCCTAGCTCTAACATTTCTTTATTTAATATTGGTTCTTCATCTATTAATTCTTTTATTTCCTTTAGTTCATAATCGATGTTATCTAAAGTATTTAGAATTTCTAAAATAAAGCCTTCTAGTATTTGTTTACCAAACTCTACTGTAACTCTACAACCTACTTTTACTTTATTTTGTAAATCGTTAGGAATAATATATGTAAATGTTTTATCTACGTTTTTAACACCAATTTCAACAATTATTTTAGCATACATATTTATCCCTCCCGTTTTTTATATTATTTAGTTATTTGCTTCTAATTTTTTTAGTAATTCCAAAAATTCATTTTGGACCTCATTTAGTCTATTTTCTGTTTTAGCTTCGAATCTGCAAGTAATGTTTGGTCCTGTATTAGAGGCTCTTACTAGAGCTGATGCATCTTCAAAGAACACTTTAACGCCATCGATAGTTAGAATGTTATAATTTTTTTGTTGGCAATATTCTTTTACTTTATCAATAATGGTAAATTTGATATCATCATTAGTTGATATTTTTATCTCTGGAGTACTGTAATATTTGCTAATACCCTTTAACATATCTGATAAGTTATTAGTTGCTTTTGAAAGTATTTCAATTAATCTTAAGGAAGCATATATTCCGTCATCATTACCATTAAAACGATCTCTAAAGAAAACATGACCAGATAATTCACCACCAAATGGGTAATCGCCTTCATAACTTTTTAGCTTTGTGTAAGAATTTCCTGTTCTATAGAATTCGTTAGCTACCCCTAATTTATCTAGTTCTTCTTTTAAAGTAAGACTACATTTTATATCATAGAATGTTTTTTTAGGAACATTAGTTTTTACTAAGTCACGCCATATTATTATCATGAATTTGTCAATATCAAGCATACGTCCTTCATTATCAACTACCCCTATTCTATCACCATCTCCATCATAAGCAACACCTACATCAGCATTTTCCGCTATTACTTTCTTTTTTAGTTGCTCTAAATTGCTCTCTACAGCTGGATCTGGATGGTGATTTGGAAATGTTGGATCACTTTTATTAAATAGTGGCACCAAATCTAATTTGTCTTTAAATGTATTAAAAATATCATCTGCTACGATACAAGTAGTTCCATTACCACAATCATATACTACTTTTAATTTTCTATTTCCTAAGTTTATCCCTTCTGTTATCATTTTTATATAATCTTGTTTTATATTTACGTCTTTAATAGTTCCTAAACTATCACTTTCTATAAATTGTTTCTTTTCTATTATATCATATAGTTCTAAAGTTGATTTTCCAAAAGCATTATGAATTCCGTTATAAGAAAATTTAAAACCGTTATCATCTTTAGGATTGTGAGATGCTGTTATCATCATACCACATTTTATATTTAATAAATCCCAGCTATAATAGTACATTGGTGTTGTAACAAGACCTAACCTTACTACATTAATTCCACATTCTGTTATTCCTTTTACGACATTTTTTTCTATTATTGGAGAACTGATTCTGTTATCATATCCTACTATGGTTGTATCTTTGCCAAGAGATGCTAATTTAGTTCCAAAAGCTTTACCTATCAAGTAAGATATTTCTTCATCTATATCTTTTCCATAAACTCCCCTTATATCATATTCTCTGAACATATATTTATTTAGTTTCACGTTATACCTTCTTTCTATAGTTTTAGTGTAACAAAATTATATTACTTTGGCAAGATAATTGTAATTATTTATGAGGATATGACTTAAATATGAAAAGTAAAAAATCCAGAAATTATATTTGAATTCCAAGATTTTTATACTTAATTAGCTAGTGGTATTTTTAGTGTTTGACCTATACTTAAGAGGTTGCTTGATAGACTATTTAGATCTTTAATAGCATTTACTGTTGTATTATATTTTTTGGCTATACTATATAGGCTATCACCACTCACTACTTTATATGTTATATATTTAGAAGAACTTCCTGTAGTGTTATTAGCTGGTATTTTTAGTATTTGACCTATACTTAAGAGGTTGCTTGATAAATTATTTAAATCTTTGATGGCATCTACTGTTGTGTTATATTTTTTGGCTATACTATATAAACTATCGCCACTTACTACTGTGTAAGTTTTATAATTTGAAGTATCTTCTGAAGTAGTACTAGTTGGTATTTTTAGTGTTTGACCTATATTTAAAAGATTGCTTGATAAATTATTCAAATCTTTTATAGCATCTACGGTTGTATTATATTTTTTTGCTATACTATATAAGCTGTCACCACTCACTACTGTATAAGTTTTGTAATTTGAAGTATCCTCTGAAGTAGCACTAGTTGGTATTTTTAATGTTTGACCTATATTTAAGAGGTTACTTGATAAATTATTTAAATCTTTAATAGCATCTACGGTTGTATTATATTTCTTTGCTATACTATACAGACTATCACCCTTTACTACTGTGTAGGTTATAAAATTATCTGTAGATGGTGGTTCTTCTTGAATTTCTGTTGGTATTTTGAGAATCTCTCCAATTTTTAATGAATTTGTTGTCAAGTTATTTAATTTTTTTATATCATCTACACTAGTGTTAAATTTATTAGCAATACTATATAGGGTGTCTCCTGATACTATTTTTATGTAGTATTTTTAAATGTAAATATAATATCTATCTGCTTATCTTGATAGATATAAATCTTCTCAACTAAATTAATTATTAATTCTCTAGTTGGATTATCTAGCGATAAAAATTCATTAATATATTTTTTTACATTTTTATTAGTAAATTTATTTGCAGATTTTTCTTTATTTTTAAGATTCTCAATATTTATTTTATTATTATCTATTTCCTTTTTTATATTTTCACTTACTCTTATGTATTGCTCTGTATCAATAATCCCCTTTAACTTATCCATATAAGTTTTATCTAGACTTTCTGTTAATTTATTATTAGTTATTTTTAAATTTTCTATTTGCTTTTTTATCTTTAGTGTATTATCAACAAACTCTATATTATTTATAGATTCTTTTATTTTACTTTTATCTAAATATCTCTCGCATATATCTTTGATATTATTTAAAATAACTTTTTCTAATACCTCATAATTATTTGTATGAGTTGTACAAACATGATATTTTGAATAAGTCCTATAATAGTTACAAATAGTATAACTTCTTCTTGTTTTCTTTTGATATCTTATAGTTATTCGATGTTTGCAATTGCCACAATATAAAAGGCCATCTAATAAATAAAATTTTTTCTTTTCTGGTCTCTTAATATTTTTGGATAATAACCCTTGTACGTAATTAAATATTTCTCTATCTATAATTGCTTCATGAGTATCTTTGACCACAATATAATTATTTGGGTCATTTTTAACTGTTTTTTTTAGTTTATAGTTAATTTTTCTAGTTTTACTTTGAACTGTATCACCAACATATATCTGATTGGTAAGTATTGCTTTAATAGTAGTATCTACCCATACTCCTTGTTCTTGACTTAGACAATTTTTATTCCAAACATAATTATAATAAGATGAAGGTGTTCTTATTTTTCTTTTTGTAAGTTCTCCTGCTATATAATGATATGTATTGCCTTTAAGTGCTAAATCAAAGATTAATCTAACAACACTTGCTTGTTCTATATTTATAACTAAGTGATTTTTATTATTTGGATCTTTCATATAACCAAATGGGCATCTTCCTGATACATAGAGCCCATCTTTCATTCTTGAATGTAGACTAGTTTTAATTTTTTTAGAAATATCTTTAGCATACATATCATTCATTATAGCTTTAAATGGGGCTATATCATTATTTGTATTATCTATAAAAGTATCTATTCCGTCATTAATAGCAATATATCTAATATTATTATTAGGAAAATATTTTTCTATTAATTCGCCGGTACCTATATAATCCCTACCTAATCTAGACATATCTTTGGTAATAATCATATTGACTTTTCCAGATTCGATATCTTTAATCATTCTCTTAAATGATGGTCTTTCAAAATTTGTTCCAGTAAATCCATCATCTACATATTCTTCGGCTATATTATAATTATTTTCTTTAACATATCTTCTAAGTAAACTTCTTTGACTGATGATACTATCAGATTCTAAGTTTCCATCATCTCTTGATAATCTTATATATATTCCTACTTTAAAACTACTATTTCCTATCACAAATTACTATTTCCTTCTGTATTAGAATAATAAGCATGATTAAATGATAGTCTATTTTCTAAATTATCATAAGTTGTATTAATTCTTTTTTCTAATTCTATTTTTAATGTATTAATTATTATTTCGTTTAAAGATTTTCCATTTTCTTTAAATTTTAAATTAACTTTGTATTTAACCATAGATTTTAGTACCTCCAATAAAGTCTATGGCAATAAGCATTGTTTTAGCAATATTATTTAATGTATTTTTTATAATTTTTTTGTTTTATTATAAGTAACTTTAATATATATTATATGATTTTTATTCTTCAAATCCTCTTTTATTTTCAAAATTAGTAATAATAACTTCTTCTACTTTACCTCTTTTATTTCCATTTGAATTTATACTTCTTTTTGCTTCAATTACATGAATATTAAAATCTTTATATAATTCATTTATTAAAGTTGTATTATGATTAGATAACATTACATAGCAACCTCTATCAGATAATTCTTTAAATACTCTAGCAAGTCTTCTTTGTTCTTCTTTACCAAAACCATCTTCAGTATAACTATTAAATATAGAAGTATCTGAATCATATGGCGGATCAAAATAAATAAAATCTCCTTTTTTAGCATCTTTTACTGCTTCTTCAAAATCAATTGAAAGCAATTTTACATTGTTATAATTTAAATAACCACATATAATTCCTAAATTTTGTCCTTCATACGTATTAACTTTTGTCTTTTTACCAAATGGTACATTAAATTCATTTTTACTATTAACTCTGTATAAACCATTAAAACATGCTTTATTTAAATATATAGTTCTAGCTGCTCGTTTATAGTCTGACAATTTATTAAATTTCTTTTTGTCACGATCTAGATTTCTAATTGCATAATAATATTCTTCTGAATGTTCTGCTTCATGACGGTTTAATTCTTTACACATTAAATCAAATTTTTTACTATCTTTAATACATTGATATACATTCATTAATTCTTTGTTAGAATCATTAATTACTGCATTTTTAGGGGCTAGTTCAAATAGAAGTGCTCCACCACCAACAAATGGTTCATAATAAGTATTAAACTCATCTGGAGCATATTGTTTTAATTTATCTATTATTTGTCTTTTACCACCAGCCCATTTTACAAATGGTTTTCCTTTGATCATTTTAAAACATCTCCTTATGCTGTATTTTTATTCTTAGCATTTTAACTAAAATATTAAAAAATTTTTCAATTCTTAATAATTATACCATGTAAAAAGACATTTTTCTTTAAAATGCCCTAAATTTTTAGATTATTTTTAATAATATTAATTATTTCACATAAAAATTGTATCCCCTGCCACTACTTTATAATACTTGCCATTTTCTGTAGGAGTATAATCTAAATTTAGATAATCAAGTAAGGCTATTACAACAGCTTCGCCTAATTCTTCTGGATTATTAATTATATTATTTAAATCTTCGGTATTATCCGTATTGCCATAATAAATAATAAGAGTTTCGTTATTGGCAGTATCTCTTATTAGTTGATTATAATCTAGAGCAGTATTACTAGGTAATCTTCTTTGATAATATTTACTAACATTTTGACCGGTTTTTTCAAGTTCATTAGCAATCTTTTGAGCAAGGGCGTTACTGTTTCTTAAGGCATATACTATTTCAGCCCCTTCACCTCCGCTAGTTAAGGCATTAGATATTACTATTACATCATTACCTGTACCATAGAAGGATTTTATTTTATTTATTCTGCTATCTAGATCTAAGGTTGTATCATCATTTCTAGTAATAGATACAGGAATACCTAATTCTTTTAGTCTGTTATAAATATACTGACTGACTTCTAGGTTAAAGTCTTTTTCTATTAAATTAGTAGCAGTGTTTCCAATATCATCTCCACCTCTATATGGGTCTATGACAATTTTTTTGGTAACTCTATCATACATTTACATCACCACTTAATTATATGATTAAAACTAGCAATAGTGATATTTAGATATAAAAAAATGCTATTTAGTAGCATCTAATTTATTTATTTTAATTCCTAATTTAGTAAATTTTTTTTCATATTCTGTCATAATGTTATCTTTATCATTTTCTTTGTGTAAGTCATTTGTTTGATAATTAATTTTATAGCCATAATCTTTTAGTGTTTCTAGTGAATAATTAAATAAATCTATATTATCAGTTTTCATAATTATATGATTATTATTTTTGAAGATATTATCATATTTTTCTAAAAATATAGGACTTGTTAATCTTCTTTTAGCATGTCTATCTTTGGGCCAAGGATCAGAAAAATTTAAATATATAGTATCTACTTCTTTTTTGAAGACATTATCTATATTTAGAGCATCTATTCTAATTAGTTTTAAGTTATTTAATTCTAAGTAATTAGATTTTTGAATTGCTCTTACTATAACGCTATCATATTTTTCTATGCCTATAAAGTTTATATTAGGATATTTAAGGGCTTTTTCTATTATAAAGTCTCCTTTTCCCATTCCTATTTCTATTTCTATAG
>CALVPO010000037.1 GCA_944351345.1 uncultured Bacilli bacterium
TTAGAATGTCCTAGACAAGAAGATCAATTTACAGTAAATACATCTAATAATTTAGGGAATGGCGAACTTACTTATCCAGTCGGATTACTTACAATAGATGAGGCATCATATGCTGGAGGTAAATATGTTAATTATAATAGATTATATTATTTATATACCGGTCAGACATATTGGACAATGTCGCCAACATACTTCTATTCTTATTATGCTGCTGCACATGTGTGGGGTATACGTTCGACGGGATATCTTTATTGGAATAGAACTTCCAACGAGATAGGGATTAGACCAATAATAAATTTAAAACCAGATACTGAGATAACTAGTGGTAATGGCACAGCATCTTCACCTTATATAATAAAATATAATTAATAAAAAAAGAAATAGATTGTTTAATAAAAAATTATATCTATTTCTTTTTAGATATTAAAATACTTGGAAAATATTATATATAATAATAATGATTATATAGTCGAATAATTATAAAAAAATACTTATAAGTATTAATAAATACTAAATATTATTATTGTAATTTATATATATATTTGTTATAATTTAGTTGAGAAAGTTGTGATTTTATGGATATAAACAAAATTAGAAATTTTAGCATAATTGCACATATTGATCACGGAAAAAGTACTTTAGCTGATAGAATATTAGAAATAACTAAATCCGTTGACAAAAGAAATCTAAAAAATCAAATGTTAGATAATATGGATATAGAAAGAGAAAGAGGTATTACTATTAAGTTAAATGCTGTTAGACTTAAATTTAAAGATTATATTTTGAACTTAATAGATACTCCAGGACATGTAGATTTCTCTTATGAAGTGTCTAGATCACTTGCAGCTTGTGAAGGAGCTATCTTAGTAGTAGATGCTACTCAGGGAATAGAAGCTCAAACTTTGGCAAATGTTTATTTAGCACTAGATAATAATTTAGAAATAATACCTGTAATAAACAAAATAGACTTACCTAATAGTGATATTGACTTAAGAAAAAAAGAACTAGTAGATACATTTGGTTTTAAAGAAGACGAAATTATCTTGACTAGTGCTAAGACAGGAGAGGGCATTGAAGATTTAATGGAGGCTATAGTAAATAGGAGCCCTCCACCAACTCCAAGTAAAGATGATAAATTAAAATGTCTAATTTTTGACAGTTACTTCGACTCTTATCGTGGTGTTGTCGCCCTAATTAGAGTAGTATCAGGAACTATCAAAAATAATTCTAAAATAAAAATGTTTACAACTCATGCCAGTTACGAAGTAACAGAATTAGGCTATCATACTCCTGATATTAAAAAAGTTGATAGTTTGTCTGAAGGTGAAGTTGGTTATGTTTGTGCTAGTATCAAAAGCATATCTGATGTTAAAGTAGGAGATACTATTACTTTAAGTGATGATCCATGTGAAGAACCATTAGCCGGATATAAAAAAATGAAACCTATGGTTTTCTGTGGCTTATATCCTATTGATTCAAAAAAATATCCTAACTTAAGAGAAGCATTAGAAAAATTATCACTAAGTGATGCTTCTTTAACATTTGAAACAGAAAATTCTACTACTTTAGGTTTCGGATTTAGAACTGGTTTTTTAGGCCTATTACATATGGAAATAATAGCATCTAGAATAGAAAGAGAATTTGGTGTAGAAATAATAACAACAGCTCCATCTGTTATATATGAAATAGAACTTACTGACGGTTCAGTAAAGTATGTAGATAATCCTAGTGGTTTTCCTGATAGAGTAAAAATAAAAGAAATAAAAGAGCCATATGTTAAGACTAACATTTTTGTACCAAACGATTATGTTGGTAGTGTTATGGAACTATGTCAAAATAAAAGAGGTACTTATATATCTATGGAATATATAGATGAAAAAAGAGTAAATATTCATTATGAAATGCCTCTATCAGAAATTGTATACGACTTTTTTGATAAATTAAAGTCATCAACCAAAGGTTATGCATCAATGGATTATGACTTAATAGGATATAAAACAAGTGATTTAGTAAAAATGGATATTCTCTTAAATGGAGATATAGTAGATGCCCTATCAGTAATAGTTCATAAAGACTTTGCATACCAAAGAGGAAGAATTATTGTAGACAATCTAAAAAAAGTCATACCAAGACAAATGTTTGAAGTACCAATACAAGCTGTAATTGGTAGCAAAGTAATAGCAAGATCCGACATAAAGGCTCTAAGAAAAAATGTTCTTGCTAAATGCTATGGCGGAGATATTACTAGAAAAAGAAAATTACTAGAAAAACAAAAAGAAGGTAAGAAAAAAATGAAACAAATAGGTAAAGTGGAAGTACCAAACGAAGCTTTCTTAACTGTATTAAGTACAGATGAAATAAAAGGAGATAATAATTAAAATGAGTATTACAAATGAAAAAGACGTAAAAGAATATATATTAGATTTAGAAAAAGATAGTTATGGACTTTTAGACGTATTATTAGATGAATACTTTGACGAAACCATAAGTCCTTTATTCAATGCCCTATATATGTTACTAAAAAATAGTAACCAAAATAAAGAAAAAATAGACTATATAATAAATTTAATAGCAAGAATAACTTATATTAATATAGAAAACAAAAACACAAAAGCATTATCTAAAATATCTAATTTAATAAAAAGCTTAAATTATAAAATAGCAACTAACTTTTCTAAAAAAGATAAAATAAAAATAAATAACATAAAATTTTCATTGGATGACTTATTTAATTATATAAACACTACTAATAATATTAAGGTAAGAAAACTAATATGCTCGGCTTAGAATATTTAATCTATCACGAAAGAGATTTAACAAAAATAAATAAATATCTTAGTAATCATCCTAAAATACTAGAAAATAAAAATATCGATGGCAATAATATTCTAATGAATTTAATAAAATTATATATATCATTAGATGAAAATGCTACCGATGAATTAGAATATTTATATAATGTTATTATTCAAATTAACAACAAATTTTCTGAAATAATTAAAGCAGATATAGATACTTATTTAAATATAATTAGAGATAGTGAAATACCTCTAAAACAACATATTACTAAATTAATAAATTTATTAAATGGCAGTTATTATGTTACATTAGAAGAATTAGAAGAAAAATATAACATATCTTTTAACTTCTCAGATGACGTTGTAAATGCAATTTATTGTTTTTATACAAGCAGTCTAGAAAGAAAAGATTTTACATATCAAAATGTTATAACTATTGATGATGAGCTAACAGAATGTATGGATGATGCCATATATTTAGAAAAAAACAAAAATGGAACATATACATTATATGTTCATATAATTGATATATCAGCTATTGTACCATATGACTCTAAGGTATTTAATACTGCCAAAAAAAGAGAAGAATCCCTTTATTTACTTGATAGAAATATTCCAATGTATCCAAATTACATAGGCAACGATTTATGTTCACTAAACATGAATCATAAAAAGAATGTAATAACACTAATAGTACCAGTTGATAATGATTTTAATATTATAGAAGATAAATTTAGTATAGTTAAAGGAAAAATAAAAATTAAAAAGAGACTAACCTATAAAGAAGCAGATGATATAATTTTTAATAATAATTTAGGTGCTATTTCAAGAATGTTAGAAAATTTATATAAAATATCTTTAAAAAGAAGAGCAACTAATAAGAGTAAAGAACTATATAGAGAATATGAAAAAATAATTGTTAATAAAAAACATCACGCATCTACTAAAACTAATATATCAGCTGCAGCTAATATAGTACAAGAAATGATGGTACTATTAAATTATCTAATAGCAACTTATTTTAAAGAAAACTTCTATCCTTTTATTTATAGAAACGTGTCTCTTCCAAATACAAAAGAACAAAGAAAACAAATAAAAATATACAAAAAACTTTCTGGTAATAAAATTGCTGTTGATAAATTTTTGAATAGATTAAGAGAATGTTATCAAGAGGGACAATATATATCCACTCCAACATATCATAATGGACTAGGTTTTCCATGTTATTCTCATATTAGTAGCCCAGCAAGAAGATTTGCTGACAGTTTTTGTGAATATTTAATACATGAATTCATATTTAACAACCAAATAGATGATAGAAATATTTATATCTGGGAAGAACGCATAAAAAAATTAGTACCATATCTAAATGAAAGAAAACGTGAAAACGAATTATTTATAAAAGAATACAATTATTTAGCTGCAAAAAAATTAATACGAAAAAAATAAAAATATTTTTATTGAATAGGAAGTGATATAATGAATTTACCAAATCTAAAAGATGCCAGAGTAAGAGGAAAACATAAACCAGAAGTAAAAAGAGAAGATTATGTTATTCCTGAAGCAGTAGGGAATATAGGTAAAAATAAAAAATATTGTATACTAACTTATGGATGCCAAATGAATGTACATGATAGTGAAAATATTGCAGCTATTATGGAAGATATGAAGTATATACAAACAGATGATATGCAAGATGCTGATATCATTATTATTAATACTTGTGCTATAAGAGAAAATGCCCATAATAAAGTCATGGGAAATTTAGGTAGAATAAAACACTTAAAAGAGAAGAAAGATATTATAACTATCTTTTGTGGATGTATGGCACAGGAAGAAGGAATTAGTAGGAGCCTTAGTTCTAAATATAAGTGGATTGATATAATAATGGGTACTCATAATATTCATAAATTACCAATTTATTTAGAAAAAATAATAAAAAATAAAAAACAAGAAGTTAATGTTTATAGTATCGAAGGTGACGTTTATGAAGGTATTCCAGTAAAAAGAGATTCTAAATACAAGGCTTGGGTTAATATAATGTATGGGTGTGATAAAGTTTGTACTTACTGTATAGTGCCTTATACAAGAGGAAAACAACGTAGTCGCCTACTAGAAGATATTCTTAAAGAAGTAGAGGACTTAGTTAGAGAGGGATACAAAGAAGTAACTCTTTTAGGACAAAATGTTAATGCTTATGGAAAAGATTTAGCCTTAGGCTATGATATGGCTGACTTACTAGAGAGTGTTAGCAAAACAGGTATATCACGCATTAGGTTTATAACAAGTCATCCTTGGGATTTTACAGATAAAATGATTGAAGTAATTGCTAAATATGATAATATAATGCCATATATTCATCTACCTATTCAAAGTGGTTCAGATAGAATATTAAAACATATGAACAGAAGATATACTAAAGAAGAATATATAACTTTATTTAATAAAATAAAAGAAATGATTCCAAACGTAAGTATATCTACGGATATTATAGTAGGATTTCCTAACGAAACAGATGAAGATTTTCATGAAACCTTAGATATAGTAAACTTATTAAAATTTGATTTAGCCTATACATTTATATATTCACCACGAGAAGGAACACCAGCTAGTAAAATTAAAGATACTATAAGTCTAGATACTAAGAAAAAAAGATTAGCAGAATTAAATAAATTAGTAAATAAATACGCTCTTTTAAATAATCAAAAATATAAAAATAAAATGGTAGAAGTATTAATAGAAGCTCCATCAGACAAAAATGGAAAATACATGGGCTATACAGATACTATGAAATTAGTAAACGTCGATTGCGACAGCAAATATTTAGGCAAAATTGTCAAAGTAAAAATAGAAAGTATAAAAACTTGGAGTATGGATGGTGTAGTAGTAAATGATAAATAAAAAAATTGACGAATTATTCGAAGCAATAAAAAATTCAAATGAATATCAGGAATATTTAAATATTGGTGAAGTAATGAATCAAGATGAAGAAATAAATAAACTTGTTAGTGAAATAAAAACATTACAGAAAAAATCTGTTAATTTAGAATATAATAATGATGATAGTTATAAAGAAGTAGATAAATTAATAGATGAAAAAGTAAAAGAATTAAATAAAAGACCATTATATCAAGAATATTTAAGAAGAATGAATAACTTTAATGATATGTTAAGTGAAAGTTCTTCTAATATTGAAGAATATATAAATAGTAAAATATAATATAAGTAGGGGGAAAATTATGATTATAAAAGAACAAGCAGAATTAGTTATTCCAAAAGACATGCTTAGAAATACAGATATTATAATACAAAATAAACAAATGTTAAAAATAATAAACGATTGGACGCAAGGTGACTATAAATTACTTGCAAGTATTATAAGTTTAATTTGTGAAGTTCCAAGTATTATAAAAGCAACAGATTTTGATATAAATAATATATCTTTTATATGCCTTGATAAATTTAGCGAACCAATCCAAATTAAATTAGATAACAATAAAGAAAATCCATATACAGATAATCAATATAGTGATAGAAAAATAATTATTAGTAAAAATGGTAATATTTTATCATATGATTTTGATATGGATGACTCTTATATTTATCTAGATTGTAATCAAAAAGCTGATATTAATACAAGTAATAAAAAAAGAAGAATTAAGAATATCAAAAGAAGTTAAATAATTTTGGGAAAATATTTTAATTATTTAAAATATTCTTAATCGATATTTTTATGAAAATATACTAACTATCTATTACTTGTTAAAGTTAAAAATATGTGGTACAATACTCGTGAAATCTGAGGTGTTTTTATGTTTCAAATAATTTTAGATATTTTTAGTGATGCCTTAATAGACTCATTAAAGTTAGTTCCTTTTTTATTTTTTGCTTTTTTAATTATTGAACTATTAGAACATAAATTTAGTAAATATACTAATTCCATTATAGAAAAATCTGGACGCTTTGGTCCAATAATAGGAAGTATCTTAGGGGTATTTCCTCAATGTGGTTTTTCTGTTATGGCAACAAATTTATATGTTACTAAAATAGTTTCTTTAGGAACTTTAATTAGTATATATTTATCTACCAGTGATGAGATGCTTCCCATATTATTATCACATGAAGCACCATTAAGTCTTATTGGTAAAATATTAGGAATAAAAGTAATAATAGCAATTATCTGTGGTTTTATTATTGATTTAGTATTTAAAAGTGACTTAAAAGGTAGTACTCACAATGATATCTGTCATCACGAACATTGCCATTGTGAAGAAAGTATTATAAAATCTTCTCTTAAGCATACTTTTAATATCTTTATATTCGTTTTTATATTTCTATTAATATTATCCAGTGCTATGGAATATATAGGAGAAGACGTATTCTATAATATTTTCAATAAAAATAGCATCTTTTCTCCACTAATTACCAGTCTAATTGGTCTTATTCCTAGTTGTGGTGCATCAGTTATAATAACAGAATTATATTTAAATAATATTATTCCATTTTCTTCGCTAATATCAGGTTTATTAACAGGTAGTGGAGTTGCTTTGGTTGTATTATTTAAAACAAACAATAATTTAAAATCAAACTTAAAAATATTAGCACTATTATATGGAATAGGTGCTATAAGTGGACTAATAATAGAATTAATAGAAATATTATTCTAAAATTTAAGAGGTGGGTTATGAGAAAAGAAGATTTAGAAATAGCTAGAGATAAGTATGAATATTTACTTGCTAAAAATGATGAATTAAGAAAATTAAAAAGAAAATGGCAAGATTTTTCTAATAATAAGAATATTTTGGAATACATTATTCTAAAAGAATATAATAATAAGTGTTTTCAAGATAGAATAATAGAGTTAGAATCTAGTAGTGAAATAAAAAAATATTTATATTTAATGGAAGAATCAGATAAGTTTAAACCTAAATTTGATGATGAATTAATAGATGAATCATTTTCACATATAGTAGGAGATATTAATAAACTTAGTAATATATTTGTCTATATAGCAAGTTATGATAAAGTGAAACTTGAAGGAGTACCAGCTAAAGTATCTGATTATGACCTACCAAATATAGAAATATTAAACTATAGAAATTTAGGGGAGTTAGATTCAAGAATTATAAATAGAGTCTATAAAAAAGTAGGAGAAGATACAGCTCACTATTATATTTGTAGAACTCTAGATAGCATTCCTAAAGTAGAGTATGAACTAGAAGAAAGTTCTGATCCTAATTGCGAATATAAAATATATAGAGATTTAGAAACAAAATTATATATTTTAGTTCATAAAAAAAATATTCAAGAATTTGAACGTGAAAATAAAGTAATAACATTTAAACGTACCAATAATGATTATCTAACTTTATTTTACAATTTACGTTCTAAATATTTAAGAGAACATTTACTTAACGATAATTGTAATTTATTTAAGAAAAATACTAATCAAACTAAAAAAAGAAATCTAAAATACAAAAATAACTAAAGATAAATTAAAATATTCTTTAGTTATTTTTATTTCTAAGCCTCTTAAATCTTTCTAATAAATCTTGTCTTCTTTTCATCTCTAATTCATTATCTATATAATATTTAGAACCATCGTACTTAAGAATACTACCTTCTTTTATTAAAGAAGGTAAACAAGAGATATTAACATTAATAATCTCTCTCGTATCCTTATTCTCAAGTACAGCAATATTATCTTCTATTTTATCAACTATATATATCATAATTATCCCCCATTAGTATTAGTTTCTAATTTACTAAACGATATATTATCTCCATCACTTTGAGCCAATATAGTACCATCTATATCTGTTCTATATATAGATATATTTCTTTTCTTTAATTTATCTATAGTACTACTAGCTGGATGATTATATATATTATTTTCTCCAACAGATATAATCGCATATTTAGGATTAACTTTATCTAAAAAATTATTAGTTGTTGAATATTTACTACCATGATGACCAACTTTTAAAACATCAACTGCAATATCTTGATTTATTATTTTCTCCTCAGTCTCACTAGTAGCATCTCCTGTAAATAAGAAAGAATTATTACCATAAACTAATTTTAAAACTATAGATGTATTATTTAAATCACTAGTATCAGTACCCGTATATATAACTTTTAATGTAGCATTTCCTAAAGTAAAAGTACTATTTATTTCAGGAACATCATAAGTTAAATTTTTCTTCTCCATAGAGTCTAATAAATCTTCAAAAGTAGCTGTTGTAGTTATAGCATCCGGAAGATAAATAGTACCAATATTAAAACTATCTATAATATCATCAAGTCCACCAATATGATCTTCATGAGGATGAGTACCAACTAAATATTTAAATTTGTCAATTCCTAGGCTTTTAAAATATTGAACTAAAAGTTCTCCATCATTATTATTACCACCATCAATTATCATATATTCATCATTAGATTCAATAAGTATACTATCAGCCTGCCCAACATCAAGAAAATAAACACTTAGCTCTCCATCAACATCTTTACTAGCTTCTAAATTATTATTATTTACTTCTATATTATTAGAGTCATTTTCCGTTAAACCAAAAGTTTTATTTATCTCACCAGAAAAAGTTCCATAAATAAATGCTATCATAATAAATATAATAGTAATTAAACTAATATTTTTTCTTCTTCTCATATTATTACCTACCTTTTACTAATTATATCAAATATTTTAGCTAATGTATATAACTAAATTTAATTGAAATATAACAATTTGTGTGTTAAAATATATGCTGTGGTGATCTAAATGGAGGGTAATTTTGTTAATAAATTTGTAAATAAATTTAAAAATAAACTTAATAATAATAAAAATAATTATCCTCAGAAGTTTGAGTATGTTTTTAGCGATGAAGATGTTAATAAATTAGCTAAAGAAAATAAAGAAAAATTAAATAATCTAAAAAAAAGAAATATAAATATTAAACCCAAGAAGGACATTAGTAAAGAAGATGAGGAAATTCTTTTAAGTAATATAAACCATGAATTAAATGGTGAAAATGAATTTAACAACAAACTGCTAAATAAAATTAATGAAGAAGAAAAGAGTAGAGAAGAACAAATTAATAGTTTAGAAGAAAATAATAATCTAAAAAATTCTTCCAATGAAGAAACTAGTACTAAAGACAACTATTCTAATCCTAATGATGATATTCAAATGATGATTAAACGTGAACTTATAAAGCTAGATGTAAAAGAATTAATAAAACATATCGATAGGGGAAAAGATATTTTAAATCATAATTATTCTATAACTTATGGAGATGATGCTTTAAGATATATATATGTAATTAGAGATAAATATGCTAATTTAATTGAATATTTTATAGGCTTTAACAATGAAAAACATGGCATATATAATAAGAACATTTTTTCTAATAGATTAGATGATGAATGGCAATATTTAAAAAATTATATATCAATTTTAGAAATGATAAAAAAGTTAAAAGGATAATTTCCATAATTTAACATAATTCGTCGATAATTCTTCTATTATTCTTTAGTATTCTTATATCAAGAAACGAGGTGATATATGAATAGATATGAATGATAAATAATTTACAGGAAGTAAAATAAGTGATATACTGAATATGGTGGTGAATTTCAATGTATACAATAGTTTTAGTTGAAGATGAAAAAGATTTAAATTCTCTGATTCGAGCTTATTTAGAAAAAGCAGGATATAAAGTTATAAGTTATTTAAATGGTGAAGACGCAATAAAAAATATAAATGTCGGAGCACATTTATGGATTCTAGATATAATGCTAGGAGATAGTGTAAGTGGCTATGACATTATAAAAAAGATAAGGGAAACTAATGAAGAAATGCCTGTTATATTTACAAGTGCTCGTGATCAAGATTTGGATAAAATTATTGGACTAGAATTAGGTAGCGATGATTATATTACAAAACCATATTCGCCTAAAGAATTAGTTCTAAGGGTTAATAATATAATAAAAAGAGTCTATACTAAAGATTTACAAAAACTAACCTACGATAAATATGTTATTGATTTAGATAAAAGAATAGTATATTTAGATGATAAAGAATTATCTCTTACTACACTAGAATTCGATTTGCTATATATGTTTGTAACAAATAAAAATAAATCTTTCTCTAGAGATGACATTTTAAATATTATTTGGGGAAATGATTATTTTGGAACAGATAGAGTAGTAGATGATTTAGTTAGACGCCTTAGAAAGAAGATGCCTGATATTAATATAAATACAATATACGGGTACGGTTATAGATTAACATGAAAAATAAACTTAAACTTAGCTTAACTGAACAGTTACTCGTTGTATGCATATTTATATTAGGAATTGTAGTTATATCACTGGGAATAATATTGCCTAATGATTTGATTCCAATTTATGAAACTAATGTATATAATTATTTAAAACAACCTCTTAGTTTTGTTCAAAATGAAGAAGACGTAACAGATATAAAAAAAGCAGATATAATAAACACCGAAATAGCCTATATTTATATAAACGATATTAGTGGTACTAGTATTAGTATCTCTGATAATTTGTCTGATATTATTGATATAAATGATATTGATGAATTGCTTTCTAATTTTGATTTAAGCAAAAGTGAAGGTAAATTCAAATATAAAACCACTACATACTATTATGTGCTATCGGCACAGAATAATCAGATAAAAATAGCTATGACTGATGATGTTTATATTAATAAAATGAGGAAATCAATCTTATTCACTATCTTTAGAGTCGTTGGTATTGCCTTAATATTAATAACATTCTTTGTTATAGCGTGGGCTAATAATCTAGTTAATAGAATTAAGAGGATAAAAGATAAAATTGATAATATAAATAATGATAAGTATAATCATAAAACAGACGAAAGATATCAAGATGAGTTGTATACTTTAGATAAAACAGTAGAAGATATGCGTGTCTATTTGAAAGAACAGGAAGAATATAAAAATCAGATGTATCAAAATATTTCTCATGACTTTAAAACTCCTATTACTGTTATGAAATCTTACATAGAAGCATATGAAGATGGTATTGAAACAAAGAAAAAAACTTTGCAAGTAGTCAAAGAACAATTAAAAAAATTAGAAATTAAAGTTCACTCCTTATTGTATTTAAATAAATTAAACTATATTCAGGACAGAAGCGACAATTTAAAAGTACAGTATGATATTAGCATCACGATAAAAGCAGCAGTTGATAAGTTTAAAATGTCCAGACCTGATGTAGAATTCGTTCTAGATATTGACAAAAAGAATACCATATTTAGAGGTAGTGCTGATATGTGGGAGGCTATCATAGATAATATTCTTAATAATTTTATGAGATACGCTAAGAAAAAAGTAAAAATTACTGTTAAAAATAATAAAATAATTTTATATAACGATGGTGAGACCATTGACGAGAAAGTATTAAATAATATATTTACTCCATACGAAAAAGGGGTCAACGGAATGTTTGGCCTAGGGTTATCAATAGTTAAGAAGACTCTACACTTCTTAAACTACGACATAACCATTGAAAATGTTAAAAACGGCGTAAATTTTACGATTTATTAGAAGAAGATAGCTTTACTCCCTATCTTCTTTTTTGTTAATTTACAAGTAATATATTGACTAAATATTTAAATATGAGTATAATTATTAGTACATGGGGTCGTATTATGGCTTCGACAGAAATAATGGAAGATAAATTGCAAGTCGAAAGGTAAGTCGTTAAATTCCAAACTAAATATAACTGGAAAAAAATCTAGTTCTTATGCTGGAAATGGTGCTTTAGCATTTGCTTAAGCAACCAATATCAAAAAAACAAACAGCATATTCTAATAAAATCTTTGTCTATGAGATTTATTAGGATTCATAAAGTAGACTATATTTTATTACCTTCCTAAGTGATAAGATGAACTTTAACAGGATAGCTTATAGTTATGTTTGTTAGTTAATGTATCTATAAGCGAAACTATATAACTAACTAAACTTGTAGATGTTTATTTTTAAGTTATTTTTGGACAGGGGTTCGACTCCCCTCGGCTCCACCAGATTGATAGGAAACTCGAACTTTTCGAGTAGTAATAAATATTAACTAGAAGTACCGTCTAGTTTTTTTTGTTATTATGAGGAAAGTGAGGAGTTTTAAATGAAGGAAGTAAAAACGTTAGAAGTTGAAAAGGAAGTTTTAAAAAGAATTGATATGATATGTAGATTTGCTTGTTGTAAGTATTCTATTAAACAAGGAAGTATAATTAATATTAAAGGAAGTAATATTGCCTATGTAAGTCCACATATTATAATAATCAAAGAGAATAATTATTTAATATTTAATGGAAGTGATAAAGTTTTTATAAATGA
>CALVPO010000038.1 GCA_944351345.1 uncultured Bacilli bacterium
AAAGCCTTTAAAATTATAAAAAAACAATACCTCTATTCAAAAATTTTATAACAAAAAAAAAAAAAATTTAAAAAAAAAAAAAAAAAAAAAAAGCAACTATTTTTAACCAATAAGTTACTAAGAATTAGGTAACTATTCACACCCTATAGATTCTTATATATCAGTAAATATAAGAAAATAAAACATTATTCACACTTAAAATTTAAGGTTAATATATATTTCCTAAGTTTTTAATCTATAAAAATCTTTATTATATATAGATTTTAAAAGCTCTGAATAGTTACAAGAATTAAAATAAACTGTTTGAGCAGCTGATATTTGATATAGATTTACATTATTTTCTACTAGGGTATAAATAGTTATAATTCTGAAAATAATCATTATTATATTTTTAAAATTTAACTCTTTACATTTTATACCTTCTTATAGTATAATTAACTTGTTACAAAAAAAACGCCAGCCTGGCGGAATGGCAGACGCGATAGACTCAAAATCTATTATCCTTTCGGGTGTGAGGGTTCAAGTCCCTCGGCTGGCACCATGAGAGTTTAATCTGAACCTTTAGGTGTTTCGGATAATTTATAAATAGAACTTGTCAAAAGTTCTTTTTTATGTTATTATGAATATGTCAAGGAAACTTGCATAAAATAAAAAAGGGAAATACTTAACTTTGCCAAGTTGAGTACTTACCTTAAATAATTGGTTCAGTACTTAATCTATTGCAGATTGAGTACTATTTTTTTATACACAGAATCATTAAAGAAACTATTAATAAAATGATAATTAGTATCAGAAATGAGATTAGTAAATCTTTTTTCTTCATAACTATCAAGCCTCCTTCACATAAGAAGTTGGCAAGTACTCAACAGTTAAGTTTCCCTGTAAAAAGTATACTATTGAATGTATTAAAAAACAAGCAAACAGCTATATATTTATTAAAAATAAAATGTTCGGAAAAGAAAAAGAACAAGAAGATTATTGGGAAATTTCAAAAGATTTATATACTCATGGAATATTTAGCGATGATACATAGAATCAATTAAAGATAATTATAATTGGAGCAAAGAAAATGATAATGATAAAGAAAAAGACGATTACGAAATTGATATGTAATTGTCTTTTACTTTCTTCCAAAAAATCCATGTTTTTTTTCTTTAGTTTTTGTTAAGACATAAGGTTTATTATTTTCATCATCAGGTTTTACTAATGAAATACTTGAATATTCTCCTGCAAAAATTCTAAATAAAGCACTACTAATACAATCATCAAATACAGTCTTTAAACTTCTAGCACCACTTTGTTTTGTAATAGCAAGTTCAGCAATGTACTCAATAAATTCATCACTAAAATCAAAATTTACTTCTAACATATCAAATAATTTCTTATACGTATTTAACGGACTGAAATCAGATTCTTTTAGTATCTTTATTATATCTTCCTTTGATAATGGATTCATAGCAATAGTTTTTGAAAATCTTCCAATTAATTCTCGCATAATTCCATATTTCATAAAATCATCAGTTGTTAGTTGCTTATAATCGTCACCTTTTGTAATTCCGGTAAAAGCGCCTAATCCAACAACTGTTAATTTTGATGTATCAAATTTTTTATCATCAAAATAAAATAATGTTCCGTCAAGTAATTTTAATAGTGATCTTTGAACTCCTAGTCTAGAAACATGAGATTGACTATCTCCAGATTTTTCAGCAAGTTTGTCAAATTCATCAATAACTAATATTCCCTTTTCTGCAAGTTCAATATCATTATCTGCAGCAAGACATAAGTCCTCAAGCATATCAGTTATTTTTCTACCTTGATAGCCTGTTTCAGAAAGTGCAGTTGCATCTTCTATAACTATAGGTATATTATACAATTTAGATATTCTTTTTAATATTTCAGTTTTTCCAGTTCCAGTAGAGCCATAAATTAAAATATTTTCTTTTAATTTAGCAATTAAATCCATATCTAAATCAGAATTAACAACCTTTTGATTTTTAAATAGTGCAGTTAATATTTGCATTATTTGTTCATCTTGCGAAATTATTGTTTTTTTAATAGAAGAATACATAGATGATATATCACTAGTTTTTTCAAATTCACCTTCATCAAAATCTGATTGTCCTTTTTTATCTTCTTTTTGTAAATAAGATATTAAATCTTTATTCAATAATTGAGTTAATCCTGTACTTTTATCATTTCTTAAATAATATTTTGCAGTGCTTGATATTCTATTTTTTCTAATTGCTATAAAATCTACTCTATTTCCATTATCTTTAATTGCTTTATCAATATCATCACTTAAAAAGACATATTCACCTTCATTTGCATCTTCGTTAATAAAACTAGCATATACCCCAGCATTATTTCCGCTTAAAACATTACATATGTCATTATTATTAGTATTAGTAAAACCAATACCTGAAACATAATCAACAAATTCAAATATTTCATATTTTTTGTCTTGATAATCTATGTATTTTTTCTTAAATAAATATCCAACTCTTAAACTGGACATAATATTCCTCCTTAATGCAAGAGTTATTATATCATACCTTTAAACTTTTTTTTGAAAAACTATTCAAATTTATCAAAAAATGTGCTACATTTTTATTGATGAGTGATATTTATATCATTCGTACTTGTGAAAAGTTGTAGATATCTACGACACTCGCACCATAAAGAAAGGATACAAACTCAATAAAGGTTCGTTTTTTTCATGTAATTATGTTACAATAGAAAACATTGGCTGTGATAGCATGTCAAAATTAAAATCAATAATAGATAGTTATAAGATAAATTTTAAAAAAGTTTACTAATTTGATATATAAATAGACTTTTGACAAAACTATATAAATATGATATTATGAATATGTCAAGGAAACTTGCATAAAATAAAAAAGGGAACATTCAGTTTCGTCAAGTTGAATGTCTACCCAATAATTTGCCTTATGGCACTTATTCAGCGACACTTATTCAAGCGAATGAGTGTCATTTTTTTATTACTACTATCATAATGATAAGGAGAAATAAAATGATAGCAATGAGCTTAAGAACTTTTATAATAAAAGTCTTAGTTTTCATCTTTATCAAACCTCCTCTCTATAAAGATTAGAGGTAGACACTCAACAACTGATATTCCCTACAAAAAGTATACTATTGAATGTATTAAAAAAACAAGCACACAGCTATATATTTATTAAAAATATTTTATAACAAAATTTGTTATAATAATGTTAGAATATTGTAAAAAAATGTTCACTATTGCAAAAATGTATGATATATTGTTACTGTGCTGAGATGATGGTACTGACTTAATCTTTGATTCAGTATCTAACCCCTTAAGGCACCATAAAGATATTATCCCTTTCAAGTCAAGGGTTTTATTATGGATTAATGGTTTTAGAACTTATTTAGGTACTATTTTCCATTCGATTTATTAAAAGCATTTACTATATTACTTTTTTCTAAAAATTATATCTGAATATTATAATTAATCATTAAATCTTCAAAAAGCATTTTATAATACAAAAGAAGAAGGTTTAAATTATGAATCGATTAGAATTTAAAGAAGTTTTAAAAGCTGTTGGAGTTAATAATCCTTTAACAGATACAACAAATAAATATAGAAAAAGTGAAGAAGAACATTATTGGAAAGATATTGCAATGTATTTTAGTGGCAGTTATTATACTATAATTAAAGGTAAAATTCCATTCGAAGTTGCTGATATTATTTATGAAAAATATCCTAATAATCCTTATAAAATAAGAATTGATGGTGGCAGTGAAGATTATAAACCTATTGAATATGCAATAGATAAACAATATACAAAAGAAATTGCAGAAGAACTAAAAAAAACTACTAGTCTTGAGGATTTCTCTACAATAAACAAGAAATTAAAAAAAGAGATGTTAAAGAGAGATGACGATAAAAAATATATCAGTAAATACCATATTGATACAAAAGAAGGACTTATTATTCTTCTAACTGAAATGAAAGATTATTATGCTAGAAAGCAAGAACTACCTGAGGTAGAAGTTCAAAGATTTGATGAAATACTATCAACTGTTAATACTGAAATCTTAAAGAAAGTAAATCCTAATATAACTACTTATGAGTGGATGCAAGAAGATAAAGAATATGGTAAAATTTTTCTAAGTTCTATTTCAAAAGATCAAGATACACCTTTTGGGCGTACTTTTAGAGATATTATTGAGCAATTTGATAAAACAATTAATCCCTATATAAACGAAGAAATAGAATTAGATACTGTTAGCAATTATTCAAAAAAAGTAAATATTAATGCTAATGCTTACGAGGAAAAAGACGGTAAATATAGAAAAAATTGCTGTAGTATAAAAATAACCCCTAAAGGTGAAAATAATAAAGTTATATATTATAGGAATCCAACTGGTTTCTCATTTCAGTTAATTTATGCCATTGAACCAAATGAATATTTAAATGTATTTCATTACTTTTCTGATAAAGGTATTAAAGATATAAACACAGGAGAATATATTTATATATATTATGATAATGATAAAACAAAACAAAAAATAAACCTAAGATATAATATAACTAAAGGATTAATAGAAGAAAAAAATGGAGAAAAAGTACCTATTACTCCTGAACAAATAATTTTTATTTATAATAAGCTAGTAATGGCTACAAACTTAGCTTCTACTATTACTATTGATAATATGAAGAAAAAAGGCTATTCAAAAAAGTTAGTATCAGATAAAAAATAAAAATAATTTAATAAAAAAATCCCTACCCAATAAAAAGTAGAGATTTTTATTTTATACTTTATTAAATTATACAATATATAATAAACTTAACTTAATCATTTAATCACCTTTGAATATTTCTTTATAATATTTTTATCAACAAAAGTATTATCTTCTAATAAAACTAAAGGTATATTATTTTGTAATAACTCTTGTAAGTATGTTATTTGTACTAATTCCATAATTTTATTTCTTGACACAAATATTCCCAACGATTTATCTAAACCTATTCTATTTAACACCTGACATTCTCCAACAAGTCCAAACTCTCTAAAAGGATAATTAGAATATTTGAAATCACCAAATAGATGATTAGATGTTTGCATTTTAAAAGCACAAATATCATCAGTTAAAATAAATGTTTGTGAATTTACATAATTTTCATAAGCCTCACTATTTACCTTAGCTACAGAAATAAAATTCTTACCATTAGCACCTGAGCCTCCATCATGATTTCCATATTCTGCTGATGTAATAGCACTATCAATTAAAATTTGACTAAATATTTTTAAATCTTTAGGACTATGTGTATAATACTCTTCTTTTAATATAAATTTTTCTTTCTCAGCATTTTGTAAATAAGATATTATTTTTTCTTCATTAAATTTAATATTTTTTATATTCAATAAAATATTTATTTTTTCTTTTAATGTCTTAATAATGTAAGGAGACTTTTCTTTTTTATTTTCTCTAATTTTTATATAAGACTCTGCTTCTTTAAATAATCTTTTATCTTCTCCCCTATAATAAAAATCATAAGTATTATCTCTTTTAAAACCAATATACCAATCTTCATTTATATAACCATTTATATAATTAAAATCTAATGGTATATATTTTTTATTATGCTCAATACAATAATCAAAATAAATAGAATTTATTTCATCTAATAAACTTTTTTTATTACATTCGATAAAACATTTATATTGTTTTCTTTGATATTTATAGATAGGTTCTATATCTTCTGTTTTTAAATAATCACTATATTTACCAGATAAAATTAATTGCTTTTTTGAAGAATCTTCAAGATATAACTCATCTTTTGAATTTGGTTTAAATAAATTATTTGTATATTTATTAACTGTTTCTAATTTATCAATGAATCTATTAAATACATCTATTTTATTTCTTCCTATTATAACTAATTTAATACCATTTTCTTCATTAATATTAGTAATTTTTATTATAGCATCAGCAGCCTCCTTATAAGCAGTGTAAATTATATAATCAGCATCATCTAAATTATAAATATTTTCTGTTACTTCAATATTATCAAAACAAAGAACCTCTCCACTTCTCCATACCCAACTATAAGCAACTATTTTATCTTTATGAGTTACCTTAAAAAATCTACCATTAGGATTAAGAGCACCATGTTTTAAACAACTAGAAGCCTTACCAGCAGGAGTCAAACAACTACTAATCCTTTTATCTCCAACAATATATTTTTCAATACCATTAGATAATATCTCAGCACTATGCATATCAACCATCTGATATACACAATTACCTACTTTTCCTTGAACATCAGGTATAGAAGAAACAAGTCTAAATCTATAAAGATTATATAACTTTATTCCCGCTATTTTCTCATTAAAAGGTACCCCTTTATAAATAAAATTTAATTTTTCTAAATTATTAGCAATATTATAATTATTAGGAAGAAGAGCATAAAATATAGAATCTAGCATCTTTTTTATTCTCTCTACTGTTATTTTTATATTCTTCTGTTCATATAATAAATCGAAACACTTAAAAATAGAATATAAAGAATTCTCTTTTCCAAGATTAACATTATCAATAAAATCTAATAATAATGTTTTTATTTTATTAACATAATCATCTGATTTATCTTTTAAATAAGCTATATTAGATTCAAAAAATGTAAAATTTTTATTTATTATTTTTTTTGTCAAATCATATCCTAATATATCAAGTGATAATATTATAGAAGAATAAATTCTATAATTATTTAAAGAATAATTATCACTATTTACTGCCTTTTCATATAAATCAACCAATTTTAAATATTGTCTAGCATTAAATTTTTTAATAAGCTCAAAAGAAATATCAATATTTAAAAATAGTATATTAGTTTTATAATAAAAATAAAGAGATTTTCTATTATCTATTGTTAATATATCAAAAATATTTCTATGATTAATTAATCTTTTAAATAAAACCTCTATTATATTTATATCACCCTCAACTAATTCATCCCGATAATTAATTAAAAACTCTTTTAGAAAAACTTGAAAACATTTTAAATAAAGTAAACTATCATTTTTTTGTTGTGCAGACAATTCTTCTAACTTATTTAAATTTTTTATATATGATAAAGATAATAAATCTTCTTGAAACTCATCATCTATAATATAATTATCTATATTATTTCTAAGTATCTCATAAAAACTAAACATTATATTATTTCTAAGTATCTCATAAAAACTAAACATTATATTATTCATAATTTTATTTGAATATATTATTTTTAATAATCTTTCTATACCTTTACTATCTTTAAAAGAATTTAGAATTATTTTTAATTTATTTTTTATATATTCTTCATTACAACTGTTTTTTACAAATTCTCTTTCAATTTTTCGAATAAAAATCACAATTATATGATTCATATCATTTTCATTATTTTCTTCAATAGCTCCCAAAAATGCTTCTAATATTTTTTCAAAATTTATTTTAAATAAAAATGCAGAAGGAAATTTAATAATATTACTTCCATTATAAAATTTTAATTCTTTAAAAAACAACTGATAAGCAGGAATTATTATATCGTTATAATAAGGAAAAACAACTAATTTATAATCATTATTTGGATAACATAAATCAAAAGATTCTTTAATATCTATAATAGTATCTTCTTCACTAAATTTATCATCAGTAACAAAAACAGTTTTTTCAAATTTTTTCTTAAATAAATTATAATGTTTCTTAGCATATTTTATAAAACTATCACATCTATTAATTGCTAATAAAACATTAAATTTATCATCTTCTCTTAATTTATCATCATATATATCTAAAATCTTATCAAAATATAATTCATCAATTTGTAGATTATATTTCTTACTTTCAATATAATAATCAGCAATATCTCCAAATAATAAATCCAATTCCAAGCAAGTCAAAGGTGGTTTATTCCTTAATATTGACTCTATTTTATAAGAAAATTCTCTACATCCATCTTCACTAAAAAGATTAAAACAAGAATCATATTTAACCATTCTTACGTTTCCTTACTTTTGTACTATTATCCTTTATTATAGAATTAATAAAATCATATAAATTTTCTATTTTAGAAAATTCTTTCATAAAAAGTTCACTATCTTCTCCATTTAATAATAGCATAGATAATTCATCTAATTTTCTTTTTAAACTATCCAAAATAACATTTTGATTTTCAATTACTATATCACTTATTTTTTTATCTAAATCTATAACAAATTCTATAGTCATATTTTGATAATCTAAATTATCTATTATTTCAATTTCTTGATTATCTATTAAATGCATATCTTTTATAGTATTTATAAAATTAACTTTATTTTTTAAAGGTTCCATTTGCTCTAAAAATAACTTTTCTTTTTTATTAAGTTCTTCTAATAAATTATTCTTATAATTATCATCTTTAATATTTTCTATCTTTTTTCTAACAATAGTTAAATCATTTAAAGTTTTACTCTCCTCAATATCAATGATAGTGATTTCATTCATTTTAGAATATTCTTGTTTAATTTCTTCAAGTAATTGTAATTCTAAATTATAACCAAATAATTCTAAAATTTTTAATAATTTATCAATTTCTTCAATATTAGGATTTTTTTTCATTACACTTAAATGTCTATTAATAATAATTCTTAATAATAAATCAAATCTATTTTGTAATACCTCCAGCTCTGATTTATCTTCAATAGATAAATCAGATTTATTTATATATGCTACTAATTCTTTTTTCATGTTTAATATTAATTCATGATTTATCATTAAATATTCAATGTCTATAGTATCTAATAACTTATCTATATCCGTTTTTAAATTATCAAATAACACTTTAACATTAGTTAATTCTTCTTCTATAGCGCTATCAGGCTCAACTTCTTTAAGAATAGCATCCACTTTAGTTAATTCTTCTATAGATTCATCTTCTTCAACAATATTATCAACTTTAGATAATTCTTCTATAGATTCATCTTCTTCAACAATATCATCAACTTTAGATAATTCTTCTGTAGATTCATCTTCTTCAACAATATCATCTACTTTAGATAATTCTTCTTCCATAGATTCATCTTCTTCAACAATATCATCAATTTTAGATAATTCTTCTTCCATAGATTCAACTTCTTCTATAATACTATTAGATTCAACTTCTTCATTGCTTTCATCTAATTCATTTAATTCAACTATCTCAGAATTATCTATTGAAATTGAATCTAACCCTATATCTTCACTTTTATCAACATTATCTTCATGCGGCTTAACTAATAACTTAATTTCTTCTTCTTCATTAAGTAACCTATCATACCATTTCTTATTACTATTCTTTGCTTCTTCTTTATATTCTAATAGGGCTTCATAAATATTTCTTCCATTACCATCTTTACATAAAACATCATATTCATTTCCTAAAGCTTCTATTAGTTGAATAGTACTACCTTCATAAACTTCACTAGCAAGTGCTGTATGAATAAGACTATCTTTATCATTATCTTTAATATTAACATCAAAATTATATTTTTTTGCTAATAATATTAAATTCTTTATAAAATCTGTTGAATATGAATGATCACCATTTTTATCAGTATAACCATAAAGTGCTAAATGAATAAAGCTATAACCTGTAGATTTTCCTTGTAAATTAACATCAATTCCATTATCTAATAATACTTCCATAAACTTTAAAACTTTTTTTTCTGAAAATTTATTATGAACAGCCGCATGTAATAAACCACCATAATCATTTGTAACATGTATATTACTAAAACTTTGTTTAATTCTTTCTATTGTAATATCTTCTATATCCTTTTTAAAAAAATTAATAATTCTTTTATTTATATCAGTTTCCACCAAAATCACTCCTCACGTTTAAGTGTTTATATAATAACACAATTAAATACTTTTATCAAATAAAATTCCAACTTTTATTAATAATTATTTTTATATTATAATAATATTTCATATAACAAAAAAAGAAGAACATCCAATTACAAATGAACTTCATTTTTATTACTAAAATAATAATGTTTTTTATACTTAACAACCTAAACTCATTTTTTCTTATCTTTCTTATCCATCCAATCCTTGCCATCTACAACCCTAGCAACTAACATAGAAGAAGAAGTATCTCCAACTACATTTAACATAGTGGCAGCTGGATCTATAATAGTAGCAATTATAGTTAATATTGGCAATGCTCCCATACTATATCCCATCATATTAATAATCATAGCCTCTGATATAGTACCTCCCCCAATTGGTACAGCCGTAACAAGTAAAGTAGCTATAATAGCAACAATCATAATTTTACTAACACCACCAAAGCCAGTTACATCAGTACCAAATAAACATACTAAAAACATAATTTTAAAAACACTACCAATTATAGAACCATCTTTATGAAAACTAGTACCTAAAGGAATTATAGTATCAGCAATATCACTTGACACTCCAATATTCTTAGCAGCCTCTATATTAACAGGAATAGATGCTGATGAAGAACAAGTAGCAATTGAAGTAACAGTAGTAGGAACTATATTTTTCCAAAACATTCTAACCCCTCTTTTACCACCAGCTATATAAGCATATACAGTATAGACAATAAAATAATACATTATAGCAACTACAGTATAAATAACAAATGTCCTAACATAACCAACAGCAATACTAGTACCAAGTGTACCAACTAATACAGCAAAATAACATCCTAACCCAATTGGAGCATAATACATAATAAGCTTAATAAAATTCATCAAAACGGCATTTAAAGAATCAAGTAACTTTTTAACAGGCTCTCCTTTCTTACCAGCCATATTAATAGAAATACCAACCAAAATTGATACAACTAATAGAGCAATTATATTATCCTTAGAAAACAACTCTCCAAAATCACTAACAGTTAAAACAGAAAGTGTCCTATCAAGTATAGTAGCATCTCCATTATCAATTTCAGTAATATCACTACCAAGCTCTATTTTATCTAACTTTGATACATCAATAAGATCAATATTATAAGTAGTAACTACTCCAACCAATACTGCTACTAATGATGTTACAACAAATGATAGAATAATAGTAATCATAATCTTACCCATTCTCTTAGGACTATTCATATTAGCAATAGAATTAGTTATAGTAACAAACACCAAAGGAACTATAACAATATACATCATATTTATAAATAAATCCCCAAACGGACTAATAACTTTAATATCCTCTTTAAAAATAACTCCTAAAATAGCACCTATAATCATAGATAAAAGTAAAATTAAAGTAGATTTATAATTCTTAATAAACTTCATAATATCTCCTCCTAATAACATTATATTAATTTTAATTAAAAAATTTAACTGGCATAACTCCACACCATATAAATAAAATCTTTACTAAATCCACAATAATATGTATAATAAATTTAGGTGATAATATGAAAAAATATATAAAATTAAATAATAATGATAATCATTTATCATGGGGAAACGTCTCTAGAATCATAAAATATTACTCCATCAATAAAACATCAGCCCTTCAAACAGAAATATTTGCAACTATTTTTGGTGTAGATACTGTAAATGATACAACTGTAAATAACTACTGTGTAGGTTGTCGAACTATCAATAACGAATATAAAGAAACATTTATTAAATACAAGAATAAATATAATAAAAACAAAAATATCTTAATTCCTACAATCATAAACTTATTATCTATAATAGATGGTAACATTTACTTCTTTGATAATGAACAAGACTCACTTATATTCATAAACGATAATAAAAATTTAAGAAATATCATAAAAAAATTATATAATATTGGAAAAAACGACAAAGAAGTACCAAGAAAACTAATTCAGGACTTAAATAACTATATAAGTAATAGTAATCTTTATGAAGCTATATGTAATATCTTATTTTTTGCTATTCTAGAGAAAAAACAACCTATATATGACGAAGATTTAAAAAAACAAGTAATAGAAAATATCTTAAATAATACTACCATCTCAACTAAAGAACTAGAAAATTACCTTAATTTAAAATTCACTGAAGGTATCAATTATAACTATCATCTAAAAGACTTAGCCAAAGAAAACAATGCTTATGCTTGCTTTGAATTAGGTATGAACGAATATAAAGGATATATAAGTGGCTATCCAAGATACGATAACAGTTATAAATACTTCTATAAAGCCTCTCTAGCCAATCACCCAACTGCTATGTTTATGATAGCTTTCATGTATATAAATAAACTAATAGGAAGCGGACATAAACAAGAATTAAACATAGCTTATGACTACCTAAAAAAAGCTATAAACAAAGGAAGCATAGCCGCTCTAAATACTCTAGGTCTAATGTATTTAAACGGAATTTATCCTCTAGAAAAAGATAAAGATAAAGCTATATACTACTTTGAAAAAGCAGCAAACCACAATTATGCCTATGCTTATAATAACCTAGGAAAAATTAAAGAACAGGAACACGATTATAAACAAGCCTTCAATTACTACCTAGAAAGTGCTAATCTTGGAGAAAGTTGGGCTTGTAACAAAATAGGAGAATTCTATCGAATGGGAATATTTGTAAAAAGAGACTTAGAAAAAGCTTTCAAATACTATAACTTAGCTATAAATGTCGAAATAAACTGCCTTTGTCCCTATGCCTACTATAACTTAGCTAAATACTACTACCTAGAAGGCTGCCTAGATATCGTTAAAACAAAAAACAAAAATAAAGCCAAACAATACTTTGAAATAGCTGCTAATAAAAAAAATATTCCATCATCAATAGAATTAATATACCTAGAAACAGAAGAATACCTAGACACAAAAAATGAAAAAACCCTAATAAAAATAAAAGACTTAGCTCACCAAATAGAACAAAGTCCTCTA
>CALVPO010000039.1 GCA_944351345.1 uncultured Bacilli bacterium
AGTTTGATAAAAGTCTAGGACATGCTTTAGATGGAATAGAATATGCAATTAACAATGAGAGAAACATAAAAATAGAAATTTTTATTGCTATTTTAACTAGTATTTTAGGTTTTATTCTTAATATTAATATAATTGAGTGGGGAATCATTGTATTAAATTTTAGTTTAGTGTTAGGTTTAGAAATGGTAAATACTGCAATAGAAAGAACAGTTGACTTGGTTACAAAAGATTATTATGAACTTGCTAAAAATGCTAAAGATGTTGCAGCAGGTGCCGTACTAATTGCTAGTATGTTTTCTTTTGTAATAGGGTTAATTATTTTCTTTCCCAAAATTGTAGATATAATAAAATAGAAAAGAGGTAATATAAATGGAAGAAATGAGAGAAAAATTAGCAAGATTATTAAAAAATGCATATAGCCCTTACTACAAATTTCCAGTAGCTGCTATTGTAGTGATGAGTGATGGTAATGAATTTTGTGGCGTAAATGTTGAAAATGCTAATGGAACTAGTATTTGTGCTGAGAGAAACGCGATTGCAAATGCAGTTGCTCATGGTTATAAAAAAGGAGATTTTAAGGCTCTTTATATTATGCTTGCTAGTGGTAAAATTGGAACACCTTGTTTTGCATGTCGTCAAGTAATACAAGAATTCATGGAAATGGATCGTCCTGTTTTTTGTGTTGATAAAAATGGAAATCAGAGAGGTTATTTAGTACATGAATTATGTCCATATCCTTTTTCTGAGGATGATTTGCAATGAAAAGTGGTTTTGTTAGCTTAATTGGAAGACCAAATGTAGGAAAAAGCACTTTGTTAAATGCTATCATAAACAAAAAAATAGCGATAACTTCCGATACTGCCCAAACTACACGTAATATGATACAAGGGATTTACAATTCAGAAGATCTACAAATTATTTTTGTTGATACACCTGGTATACATAAACCTAAGTACAAATTAGGAAAAATTTTAAATGAACAAGCATATAGTTCAATGGATGGTGTTGATGTTATATTATTTGTTCTGGATATAACTCAAAAATTTGGAAAAGGTGATGAATTTATTTTAAATAAGTTAAAGGATACTAATATTCCTGTTTTGCTTGTATTAAATAAAATTGATAAAATTAATTATGAAGAAGTTTTGCCTAAAATTATGGAATATAAAGATATTTTTCCTTTTAAAGAAATAATTCCTGTTTCTGCTTATAAGAATAAAAATATCGACGAACTTATTAAGACAATTTCTAGGTATTTAGTTGACGATATAAAGTATTATGATGAAAATTCTATTACTAATGTTAGTACTTCCTTTATTATTTCAGAATTAATAAGAGAAAAAGTATTGTATTTTACTAAAGAGGAAGTTCCTCATTCTGTTACTTGTGTGGTTGATTTAATAGAGGAAGATAAAAAAAGTGCTTCAATATCTGCTTTTATTATTGTTGATAGAGAAAATTTAAAAAGCATATTAATAGGAAAAACAGGCGCAATGATAAAAAAAATAGGTATTAGTGCAAGAAGCGATATAGAAAATTTAATTGGTAAAAAAGTTTATTTAGATCTAAAAGTTAAAGTAATAGAAAATTGGCGTGATAAAAATAGTTTTTTATCTAAAGAATTGGGATTAAATGATTTTATTTGAATAATTATTTAATTTTTTTCACATTATGTTAATGGTGATATTATGAATAAAAATGATTTATGGTTATTATTTAAAAAAACTGGTAAAATAGAATATTATTTAAAATATAAAAATTTTGAAAAAGTAGTTGATAAGAGTGATAAAAAAAATTGAGGGAATTATAGTTAGTACTGTTGATTATAAAGAAAATAGTAAAGTTATTAATATTTTAACAAAGGATAATGGATTAATTGGAGTATTTGCTAATGGATGTAGAAAGTTAAAAAGTAAATTATCTGCAACTTCTAGCGTACTAACATATGGAATTTTTCATTTAAGTACTAGAAATAGAAAATTGGCTAATTTAATAGAAGTTGATGTTATAGATAATTTTAAAAATATAAAAAAAGATTTAAATAAAATGAATTATTCTGTATATTTATTAGAACTTTCTGTACAAGTATATAGGCACGATTCTAATAGTAATATTTATAATTTATTAATATCAGGGCTAAAAAAAATAGATAATAATTTTGATTATCAAATAATAAGTTATATTATAGAACTTAAATTACTAGTTTATTTAGGAATAAAACCTATAGTAGATAAATGTGTTAATTGTGGCAACAAAAACGATATAGTTACTATTTCTAGTTATAAAGGTGGTTATTTATGTAAAAAATGTATTGGTAATGAAAAAATTTATAATATAAAAACTTTAAAGCTAATTAGAATGTTTTATTATGTAGATTTAGATAAAATTTCTAAAATTAATATTAGTGATAATATAAAAAAAGAATTAAATTTGTTCATTAATGATTATTATGAAAGATATTCTGGCTTATATTTAAAAACAAAAGAATTTATAGAAAAATATATTAATTTAGGAAATATAAGTAGTTAAAAAAATAAAGTCCAGAATAGTAGACATATGAATACTATATATTGAATTAATAGTATCATTATATTATAAAAGCAAGGAACAAATAAACTTATTATTAATTGATAAAATGTAATTATAGGGAGAATGATACAAAAACCAATCGCTGCATACAATTTAAAGCCAACACAACTTCTAAAAAATCTATTAAAATTGTTTCTCAAGTTAATCACCTATAATATTTTATGCTATCAAGTTATATTTGTTAAATATTTGTCTAATTTAAAAAAAATGTACAATACTATAAAATAATTCTTTTGTTTTTTATTTTTTTATTATATAATTATTAATGATGAAAAGGTGATATCATGAATAGAAAAAGAAAGAAAATAGAACCTAGATATATAATTTTAATAGTGACTGTAATTATAATTGTTTTAATAGCAGTATTATCATATGCATTAAAAACTGACAAAAAATTAAATACATTTGAATCTATTGTTAAAGATGTTGTAGTAGAAGTTCAAAAAATAGTTTATTTTCCTTTTAAAAATTTTAGTACTATGTTGTCTAATTATAATTCGCTAAAGGATGTATTAGAAGAGAATAGAATATTAAAATCTAATGTAGAAAAAATTGAATCTTTGGAAGCTGAAAATGTAGCATTAAAGAAAGAATTAGAAGAAATGAAAAACGAACTTAATATTGAACATGTTTTAACTGATTATGATTATTTGAATGCTACTGTTGTCAGTAGAAATGCTGCTACTTGGTATAATAACTTAACTATTGATAAAGGTAGTCATAATGGTATAGAAGAAGGTATGGTTGTTATAAATTCCACTGGTGTAATAGGAAAAACAACTAATGTTTCAACTTTTTCTTCTGATGTAAAATTAATAACAACGACTGATACAAATAATAAAATATCTGTAACGATTACCAATGGTGATAAAAAATTAATAGGTCTCATAAATGGTTATGATTACAAGACTAAATATTTGGAGATAGAAGGAATTAGTAATACTGATAATGTTGCGATTGGTGATTTGGTTTATACTTCTGGTTTAGGAGGTGTATTCCCAAGTGGGATATTAATTGGTAAAGTTGCTGATATTACTACTGATGTATATGATTTATCTAAAATTATAAATGTTACCCCATCTGCAAATTTTGAGGATATTAATTATGTTACTGTATTGAAAAGGACGGATAATAAATGATTATTGTAAGTATAATAAGTTTATTATTTTCATTATTTCTTCAAGGATTAGTATCCAATTTTCAAAGCTATACAATATATGATTTATCAATATTTAGTGCTGTTTATATGCTTTTAACATTAGTTGTATTACAACCTTATTTTGAAAACGATAAAAAGTTTTTAATATTAATATTAATTTTTGGTATTCTTCTAGATATTACTTATAGCAACACTTTTATATTGTGTACATGTATTTTTTTAGCAATATTTTATTTGAATAAATTATTAAATTTTTTCTTTCCATACAATTTGTTTACTGTTAATTTGTTTTCTATTTTATCTATGATTTCTTATCATGTAATAACTTTTTTATTTTTGATTATATTAAATTTTGATTCATATAATTTTATCATTCTTTTAAAAGTTATTGGTTGTAATTTAATAATGACAGTTGTATATACTAGTTTTATGTACTATTTAATTGATTTTATATATAAAAAATTTAAATTAAAACTAATTAGAGAATAGAATAATTATAGATAAATACTAAAAAAGTTAGTATTTTTTCTTTTTTTGCTAACTTTACATTTTTTTTTAGTTTTGATATAATTTTAATAGAAATTGGTGATAATTATGAATTTAAAAAATAAAAATCCTTTAATTTTTTGTATATGCGGAAAAGCTAGAAGTGGTAAGAGTTTAGTTTCAGAATATATTAATAACCGATTGAAAGAAGATGGATATAAAGTTATAATTTCTCCATATACTAAGTATTTAAAACAATATATTAGTGAAATAACTGGAGAAAAAATTACCGAAACTAATAAGCCACGTAATTTATTACAACAAGTAAGTTCTCAAATAATTAAAGGAGAACTTGGAAATAGTAATTTTTTTATCAATAGACAAATTGAGGATATTAATTTATATTCATATTTTTTTGATATAGTTATAATACCTGATGTTAGATTCCCTGAAGAAATTGATGCACTAAAGCAAATATATAAAAAAGTTATATCAATAGGTATTAATAGAATGAATTATAAAAGTGATTTGACTTTAGAACAACAAAATGATATAACAGAAACTTCTTTAGATAATTATCAAAAATATGATTTTTTGTTAGTTAATGATAATACAAAGAAATTACAGCAAGATACTTTAAAGGTACTTAATTTTTTAAAGAAAGAGGGTATAATATGAATAAGATAGTTGCAATTGTTGGCATGTGTGGAAGTGGTAAGAGTGTAGCAACTGATATATTAGAACAAAAAAACTGGTTTAAAATTTATTTTGGTGGTATTACTTATAAAAAAATGGCTGAAGCTGGGATTGAAAGAACTCCAGATAGTGAAAGGATTTTTAGAGAAGAACTTAGAAGAAAATATGGACCAGAATGCTATGCTAAATTATTATTACCAGAAATAAAGAAAGCTATTTTAAAAAAAAATGTAGTATTAGATGGACTTTATTCATGGTATGAGTATAAATATTTAGCAAAGGAGTTAGGCGATAATCTTAAGTTAATATGTGTAGTTACAGATAAGAATATTAGATATGAAAGAATCGCAAAAAGACCAGATAGACCATTTAATAGAAAAACAGTTATTGAGAGAGATTTATCAGAAATAGAAAATTTAGCTAAGGGTGGACCTATCTCTTATGCAGATTATTATATATTTAATAATGGTACTTTGGAAAATTATAAAGAAAGATTAGATGAAATATTAAAAGAAATTTTAGGGAGTGATATATAATGAAGAAGATGATGAGTGAAGATATAATTAATACTTATATAAATTTTTTTGTTGAGCGTGGACATTTACAAGTTCCAAGCGCCTCTTTAATTCCAAAGGATGATCCTAGTGTATTATGGATTAATGCTGGAGTAACACCTTTAAAAAAATATTTCGATGGTACTGTTGTTCCTAAATGTAAAAGATTAACTAGTTGTCAGAAATGTATAAGAACTGGTGATATAGAAGAAGTTGGAATAACAGCTAGGCATCATACTTTTTTTCAAATGTTAGGTAATTTTTCTATAGGAGATTATTTTAGAAAGGAAGCTTTAACGTGGGCTTATGAACTTTTAACTAGCAAGAAATATTTTGACTTACCAGTAAGTAAATTATATGTTACTGTATATCCAAGTGATCAAGAAGCATATGATTTATGGAAAAATTTAGGAATACCTGAATCTCATATTATAAAATTAGAAGGAAATTATTGGGAAATTGGAGAGGGACCATGTGGACCAGATAGTGAAATATTTTTTGATCGTGGGGAAAAATATGATAAAGATAAAGTAGGAATAAAATTATTAGAAGATGAGATAGAAAATGATCGTTATATAGAAATTTGGAATAATGTTTTTAGTCAATATAATGCAAAAGAAGGAGTGCCTAGAGAAAAATACGAGGAATTACCAAGTAAAAATATTGATACTGGTATGGGTGTAGAAAGAATGGCATGTATATTACAAGATGCTCCAACAAATTATGAGACAGATTTATTCTTACCAATAATAGAAAAATTAGAAGAAATTTGTAAAATAGAATATTGTGGTCAAAAAGAATTTAAAGTTATAGTTGATCATGCAAGGAGTTTAACCTTTGCCTTGTCTGATGGTGCTAGTTTTGAAAATTATGGAAGAGGTTATGTGCTTAGAAGGTTACTTAGAAGAGCTGTGATGGTGGGAAGAAGATTAAAGATTAATCACCCTTTTATGGAAGATTTAGTTGATGCTGTTATAAGTAAATACTGCAGTATATATCCAAATATTTCTGCTAATAAAACAAGTATCAAAGAAAGAATAGTTAATGAAGAAGTCTTATTTGAAAAAACCTTAGCATCTGGTGAGAAAAGATTAGAGGAATTATTAAGTAATACTAATTCTAAGGAAATTAGTGGCTTAGATGCTTTTAAATTATATGATACTTATGGATTTCCTATTGAGCTTACAATAGAGTATGCAAGTGAGGCTGGATTCACTGTTAATAGGGAAGAATACGAAAAATACATGATTGCCCAAAAAGAAATGGCAAGGGTAGGAAGAAAAGAAAGCAATAGTATGAATTTACAAAATGAATTGTTAATAAATTATAAAGAACCAAGTAAATTTGTTGGATATGAAAAATTAGGAAATAAAACTACAGTTACGGCAATTATGAAAGATAATAAATTTGTTGATAGTATAGATGATGAGGGATATATATTTCTTTTAGAAAATCCTTTTTATGCAGAATCTGGTGGACAAATTTATGATACAGGTTATATAAAGAATGATGATTGTAAAGTTGAAGTTATTGATGTTATAAAGGCACCAAACTCACAACATTTATTACATGTAAAGATTTTATCTGGCACCCTAAAGAAGGGGAGTGAAGTTTTAACTCATGTTTTAAGTGAAAGACGTGAGGATATCATGCATAATCATAGTGCAACTCATTTACTACAAAAATCATTACAGCAATTACTGGGTGATAACGTTCATCAAGCTGGTAGTAGAGTAGATGATGAAAGTTTTAGATTTGATTTTAATTATCATGGAAGATTAAACGATAATTTAGTAATGAAATTAGAGAATATGGTTAATGATAAGGTTAATGAGGGTAATGAAACTATTGTTTCCTATGTTTCACTTGATGAGGCCAAAAAGCAAGGGGCAATGGCTTTATTTGAAGATAAATATGGCGATGTTGTTAGAATGGTAAGAATGGGTGATTCAGTTGAATTATGTGCTGGTACTCATGTAAAAAACACTAAAGATATAGGAAGAGTTGCAATAATATCATTAACAAACAAAGGAGCAGATACTTTTAGAATAGAGGGTACAACTAATGAAAATATAGATAAATTGTTAAAAAAAGAAGCAAAACCTTATTATGATGAAATAAAAAAATTATTAACAAAGGCAAAAAATATATTAAGCGAAGCAAAAGAAAATAATATAGAATTAGAATTTAATTTTGATTTTTCCGATAAAAAATTAACTAGTTATAAAGATATTGTTTTTTATAAAAACTCATTATTGGATCTTAAAGAGCAATTAAAAAAGCTGGAAAAAGAATACTTAAATGCCAAAAAGAAAAAGTCTATAAATGATCTTAGAGCATTTACTACTAACATGGAGGTTATTAGTGGAATAAAAGTAATGATTGCTATTGTAGAAAATTATGAGGTAGATATTATGAAACAAATAGCAGATGTATTATGTAATAAATATGATAATTGCTTTGTTTTATTGGTTAATGTTAATTCTAGTAATAATGTTAATATAATCGCTAAGAGTAATAGTGATAAAATAAATTGTGGAGCTATTGTGAAAGAAATTTCAATAAAGTGTAAAGGAAATGGTGGTGGAAGTAAGCAATTTGCCCAAGGAGGAGGTAGCTTTGCTAAAGATATTTCTAAATATTTATCTGAAATAAAAGATGATATAAAAAATGTGGCGTAAAATAATTGTAAATAGAAAAAATGCTATTGTAATAAATGAATAATATGTAGTATACTTTTTATGGTATACTATATTTTTATGAGTGGGTGAATTATGAGAAGAACATTTTTTTTAATAATTATATTGTTGTTTTTATTAACTGGTTGTAAGAATAAAGAAGAAGATGAGAAGAGTGAGTATTTAACAATGAAGAGTGATTTACTTGCTCATGAAAAATTTAATAATGCTTCTGATGTCGTTTGTGACATTACTTTTTCTCTTGATAGATTAGATGAGGAAAGAGTAGCCTATAGTGTTGTCTTGAATAATCCTAAGGAAAATATGAACGATATAAAGGCTATAGTGGTTCATAATTATTATACTGAAGAAGTTTTTCCGACAGTTGGACTTTTTAATAAATCTGTAGATTTATTAGTAAATAGTCAAGATAGCAAAGATAATTCTGTTAAATTAGTAGGAAATATAGAAACAACTGATGACATAGCAAACCTTGATTTAGAATTAAAAATATTAATTGAATATAAAAATGATAGTGGTGAAGTTAAAGATATTTATTATAAAACGACATAATATTTATCTTTTTTTATTTAAACTAAAATTGGTGATATAAATGAAAGTTAAAATATTTGATGAATCGCATGAGGCTGATTTAGAGGAAGATATAAATAATTTTATTAAGGAAGAAGGACCAGATATAATTGATATAAAGTATAGTATATCTAATAGTATTTATTCAGAAGAACAATTATATTGTTTTTCAGCTCTAATAATATATAAAGAAGAAAAATAGATAACCATTCTTATGTGATTATCTATCTAAATCTTTTGTTAATATTCCTAGAGATAAAATACCTGATATTGCTACTATGATATATACAATTCTTGTAATAATAGTAGCATCTCCAAATAGAAATTCAACTAAATTAAAATTAAATATTCCAAGTAATCCCCAGTTAATACAGCCTACAGCTGCTATAACTAAACATGTTTTATATAACGCATTCATATTTTGCCTCCTTTTTCTATTAATACTTTTCCCAAATCTTGATAAATTATTCATAAAAATAAAATTAAAAATATATAATTTATTGAAAGAGTTGAGGTGAATATGAAAAAGTTTTTAAAATTATTTTTTTTAATTTGTATAGTTTCTCTAATATTAGTAGGATGTGGAATTAAAAGTGCTGATAATATTATTAATAAATTAACTAAGAAGCAAGATAATTGTAATAGTTATTATGTTGAAGGAACAATGGAGATAATTAACAATGAAGATACTTATACATATGATGTTAATGTTTCTTATCAAAAAGGTGATTATTATAAAATAGAGCTAGTTAATACTTTAAATAATCATGAGCAAGTTATACTTAGAAATGATGAGGGAGTTTATGTTGTAACTCCATCATTAAATAAAAGTTTTAAATTTCAAAGTGATTGGCCTTATAACAATTCACAAGTTTATTTACTTAATTCTATATTAGAAGATTTAAATGAAGATGAAGATAGAGTATTTAAAGCTAAAGATAATGGTTATTATTTTCAATCTTCAGTAAATTATCCAAACAATAAGTCATTAGTTAAGCAAAATGTATATGTAGATAAAAATATGAAGATAACTAAAGTAGAAGTTACAAATAAAGATGGAGAAGTACAAATAATGATGAATTTTGATAAAATTACTTATAATAAAGATTTTGCAGATGATTATTTTGAATTATCAAAATTAATAAATATAAATAGTAACAAGAAAGATAGCAATAAAAAGCAAGATATTGTTACTGATGAAAATAGTGTTAATGAGACTAATAATAATGAAAATAATAATACTGATAGTGCAATTAATAATAATAACTCTACTACTAATCAAAACAATAATACCAACGCAAATAGCAATAGCACTGATGGCAATAACGAAACAAACAATGTTACAGAAGATCATAACTCTAATAATATAACTAATGATAGCACAAATAGTAATCAAACTAATAATAGTAAAACAGAGCAGACTGCTACTATTGATGATGTAATATATCCTATGTATCTTCCTAATAATACAACACTTGCCAATAAGGAAGTAATAGATACTGAGGATGGTCAAAGATTAATTTTAACATTTGCTGGTGATAATCCATTTGTTTTAGTAGAGGAGACTATAAGTTATTCTGATGAAGGATTAATAATTCCAGTTAGTGGTAGTATGGATTTTTTGACAGATGTTATTGGAGTAGTAAATGATAATTCGGTTAGTTTTGATAGTAATGGTATTGGATATTATATAGTTAGTGATAAATTAGAATCAACTGAACTTGTAAATATAGCAAGATCAATAAGTGTATTACCAGTTAGCAAGTAATTTATTAATTAAAAGTATAAAAGAGATTAGATTTATGTTTGTAAATGAATTACATCATATTTTCTAATCTCTTTTATTGCTAGTCTTTAAGATAAATTTATTATCTTTGATATCTATAATAATATTATCGTTAAATTTTATATTGTTATTAATAATATTATTAGCTATTAATGTTTCTATATTTCTGCTTACATATCTTTTAATTGGTCTAGCTCCAAATTTTTCATCATAAGAGTTGTCAACTATGTATTCTTTAGCATTGTCTGTAAGTTCAATTTTTAATCTTTTATCTTGCAATCTTTTTTCAATATTATCAATTATTTTATCTAATATTTTATAAATAACATCTTTAGATAATGAGTTGAAGATAATTATTTCATCAATTCTATTAATAAATTCTGGTTTAAATGTTTGTTTTAATTCATTCATAACTAAATCTTCTGTATTTTCTAGATTGTTTAAAATATATTCACTTCCTAAGTTAGAAGTCATTATAATAATAGTATTTTTGAAATCAACAACTCTTCCTTGACCATCTGTAATTCTACCATCATCTAATATTTGTAATAATATATTAAATACATCTCTATGTGCTTTTTCTATTTCATCAAACAAAACGATTGAATAAGGATTTCTTCTAACTGCTTCAGTTAGTTGTCCACCATCATCATAGCCAACATATCCTGGAGGAGAGCCAATTAATCTAGCTACTGAATGTGGTTCCATATATTCAGACATATCAATTCTAACCATATGTCTTTCATCATCAAATAATTCATATGCTAGAGTCCTAGCTATTTCTGTTTTACCAACTCCAGTAGGACCTAGGAATATAAATGAACCTATAGGTTTATTTGGATCTTTAATACCAGCACGAGCTCTAATAATAGCATCACTAACTAAGTGGATAGCCTCATCCTGTCCCATAACTCTTTTTTTCATATTTTTCTCTAAATTTAACAATTTATCTTTTTCACTTCCTACTAATTTATTTATAGGAATAGATGTCCATTTTGATATAATAGAAGCAATATTTTCGTCAGTTACAGTATCAGATAAAATATTAGATTTATTTTGTTTTTGAAGTTCTTGCAATTCTTCTGTTAATTTTGGTATCTCTCCATGTCTAAGTCTAGCCGCACTTTCTAAATCATAGTTTGCTTCTGCTAGTTCTAGTTTGTGATTAGCAGTATCAATTTCCTCTTTTTTCTTACTTATTAAATTATTGATTTTCTTTTCTTCTTCCCATGCAGCACGAAGATTTTTCTCTTTTTCTTTAAGAGTATCTAGTTGTTTATTTATTTCTATTTTCCTATTTTTAGAAATATCATCTTTTTCTTTTTTTAAAGCTTCTTTTTCTATCTGTAATCTCATTATTTTTCTAGTTAAAGTATCTAATTCTGTTGGTACTGATTCCATTTGTACCTTTATTGTTGCACATGCTTCATCAACTAAGTCAATAGCTTTATCTGGCAAGAATCTACTGGTAATATATCTATCAGATAGAGTAGCAGCTGCTATTAGAGCATTATCTTTTATATTGACTCCATGATATACTTCAAATCTGGATTTTAATCCTCTTAAGATAGTTATTGTATCTAAGACTGTTGGTTCATTTACTTGAACTTTTTGAAATCTCCTTTCTAGAGCACTATCTTTTTCTATATATTTACGATATTCATTTAGTGTTGTAGCACCTATACAATGAATTTCTCCACGAGCAAGCATTGGTTTTAACATGTTTCCAGCATCCATTGATCCTTCTAAAGCTCCAGCACCAACTATCATGTGTATTTCATCAATGAACAAAATAATATCTCCATTTGAGTCTTTAACTTTTTTTAAAACTGCTTTAAGTCGTTCTTCAAATTCGCCTCTATATTTAGCTCCGGCAATTAATGCTCCCATATCTAATTCCCAAATAGTCTTATCTTTTAAACTATTTGGAACATCACCTTTAATAATTCTATTAGCCAATCCTTCTACAATAGCAGTTTTTCCAACTCCAGCTTCTCCTATTAATACAGGATTATTTTTTGTTTTCCTAGATAAAATTCTTGTGATACTTCTTATTTCGTCATCTCTTCCTATTACAGGATCTATTTTCCCGTTACGTGAGCTTTCTGTAATATCACGTCCATATTTTTCTAAGACATTTTCTTCTTGATACATGTTATTATTTGTGTTATTCATTATTAACATCTCCTTTCATTAATTATAATTATAGCACTATTTTAGCAATTGTCAACGTAGATTGCTAAAAAATATTTTTGTTTTTTTGTCTATATTAAGGGATTTTTCAAAAATAAAAGTCACCCTTGTTTAAATTTTAGATGGATTTATAATAACACTCCATTTTTCTATA
>CALVPO010000040.1 GCA_944351345.1 uncultured Bacilli bacterium
AAGGAAGAAATAACATTGAAAAATACTAAAGCTGAAATATTAGAAGCTCTAAATAAAGCATTAGAAAGAGAAAAGAAAAATAATCAAGCAAAATCTAACCCAGAAAAAGAAGAAGAAGAAAGAAAAGTACAGCAAGCCATAACATCATCAAAAGAAAATGTAGAAAAAAATATATTTTCCACGGAATTAATAAATAAATTCAAAGATTTAGAAGTTGCAATAAAAGCTGAAGAAGAAAAATTAAAAAATTTATATGGTATAGAAAAAGAACTAAATAATCTTACATTAGTAACAAATGCTGGCAAAGACTTATTAGCAGATATAGATAACAAGAAAAAAATAGAAACAGATAGACTAAATAATAGCATTAAAGAACTAGAAGAGGAATACAAAAAGAAAACAGAAGATTTAAAGAAAGAATATGATGAAAAATCAAAACTTTTAAAAATAGAAAGAGATAGAGAAATAGAAGAATATAATTATAAAACAAAAAGAGATAGAGAGATTAGCAATAATAATTGGGAAGATGAAAAACAAAAAAGAGAAACAGCGTTAAAAGAACAAGAATTAGAAACTAAAAGACTATTAGAGGAAGCCAAAGCTAACGTCGATAACATAAAAGAATTAGAGAAAAAAGTAGAAAAAATACCTGAGTTATTAGAAAAAGAATATAATAAAGGCAAAAAAGAAGCAACAGAAGAATTAACAAAAGAAAATAAATATACAATTGAAATAATGAAAAAAGATTTTCAAAGTACAATTGATAGACAAGAAGATAAAATAGCATCTCTAAAAGAAGAACTAGAAAAATCTAATAATCAAAATACTATGCTCCAAGAAAAATTAGATAAAGCATATATTGAAATAAAGGAATTAGCAACTAAAACAGTAGAAGCAACTGGAGGAGTAAAAATCTTAGGAAATAATCAAAATGATAATAAGTAAGGAGTAAGTTTAAATGGATAATAAATTAAATAATATGATAAAAGAATTTATGGAAAAAAATAATCCTAAAACTATTGAAGAAGCAAATCAAGCTTTACAAGAATTTTTAAAACAATATAATGCTGGTGAAATAGATTACGAAAATACGGATTTAGATGATGCATACGAAATATTAGAAAAAGCTGAAAAAGCAAAAAATAAAAAGCAAGCAATCAAATTAGCTAAAGAAGCTTACCAAAAATGCCCAGAATGTTTTGATGCTATATTATTTCAAGTTAATTTAGAAGATAATTCTTTAAAAAGAGCAACTTTATTAAACGAAGGTTTAGAATACGAAAAAGAAAGACTAGAAAAAGAAGGCTTTTTTGCTAAAGAAAATATTGGACATTTTTATGGTATTTTTGAAACAAGGCCCTATATTAGAGGTTTATATTTAAAAGCAACATATTTAATAATTGATGGAAAATTAAAAAAAGCCAGAAGTGTATGTAAAGAAATTCTCAAACTAAACAATAATGACAACACAGGAGCTAGATACTTATTAATGGCAATATATGCAACCCTAGAATCAGAAAAAGATATACTTAATTTATATAAAAAATATCCAGAGGAAAATTTAGAAATGTTATTTCCATTATTCGCATTATATTACAAACTAGAGAAATATGACCAAGCCCAAGAATATTTAGATAAATTAAATAAAGTAAATTCTAATTTTATTAAATTATTTAGCTATGAAGATTTAGAAGACGAAAAAGATACACCACCAGGATATTACAGTAGAGGAAGTATGTCAGAGATAATAATGTATAGAACAGAATATTTCTTCTTAATAGATACTTTAACAACAATTGAAGATTTTATAGAAGAATATTCTAAAAAATCAAAATAATTAGTTAGAAAGATGTTGAAAAATGATTGAAAAACAAAAAAAAGTAAACAAATTAATAGAACAATCTAATAAAATTCCTAATGATATAAAAGAAATAGTTAAAGCAATTTGCAGAGGGTATATAAGAGAAAGTAATGGTAAAATACCAATATCTGGAATAGAAAATGTATGTAAAACAAATTTTAATAAAATAGATGAAAATAATAAAGAATTCTCTGGAGAAGAACAAATATTTGCCACAACAACAACTGATTATGATGATGAATGTAACGTTATTCATACAGTAAGTTATTTAAATAGTAATAATTATATTAAACTAATAGCTATATTAACGCATGAACTGGGACATGTTATAACAGAACCCAAACCATGTGAAATTAAAACTACCGATGAAGGAATTGAATATTATCCACTAGTAAAAAGAACTAATACTTACTATCAAACATGTTATTACAGAAATGGAGAATTAATAGCACATGGAATAAATGGTTTTAGAATAGCAGATGGCTTTTTAGAATCAATATGTTCTAAAATATGGTCATCAAAAGAATTTAGAGAAGAATTATTGCAAAATGGTTATAACTTGCAGAACTTTATTTATAAAGATGAAAGAATATTTTCGTCTAGAGTATATGACGAATATAAAGCATGTTTTGAATTATTCGATTATATTATGGATGGTGATTTATTTGATTTTGCTTGCCAAACATTTTCATCTAATCAAGATATGGTAGACTTTATTAATAATAAAAAAATTAATATTATATATAGTGTTTTAGATAAAAGCAATGATGCCTTATGGAATTTAAAAAAATTTGAAGATAAGGAACCAACTGATGAATTTTTAACAGCATTAGATGATTATAATAATAAAAAACAAACTTCAATTGCATTTGCAGATGAATTAATGGATTTTCTTGGAAAATCATGTGATGATAAAAAATATTTAGAATTAATTGATATATATAATGCAACATTACAAAAACAAAAATTATTACCACTACCAGAAAACAGTCAAAGAAGATTATAAAAAGGTACTTTTAGATTAAAGTATCTTTTTATAATATTTTAATTTACTTAAAAAGTTAATTAAAATATTGAATAATTCATTATGATATAGTATAATGATATCAACCAATTACGTTAATCAAAAGAAAGGGGAGGTAAATGGAATTAACGTATAAAACAGAAAAACTAAAACAGTTGTGTGAGAATTCAAAATATAATAAAGAATTGGTTAAAAAATATGGTAAAGAAGTTGCTAAAAAGTTACCACGAAGAATAAATGAACTTAAAGCATTTGAATGTTTAAATGATGTTCCGTCAAGTCTTCCTTATAGAAGACACAAATTAACTGGAAAATTAAAAGATTATTATGCTATTAATATTAATATACAATATAGATTAATTTTTAGACAATAAGAGAATAATATAATAATAGAAGATTTAAGAGAAATAAAGAAAATAAAAATAATGGAGGTGTCTAGACATTATGAGTAAGAAACACAAATTAGAAGAATATGTAATAGCGCCAGGGGAAACTATTTTAGAGTTATTAGAATCTAACTGTATGACACAATTAGATTTATCTGATAAAACTGGAATTAATAAAAAAACAATAAATGAAATAGTAAAAGGTAAAGCACCAATTACAACTTCAACTGCATTAAAATTAGAATATGTTTTTAATATTCCAGCAAGTTTTTGGAATAATTTAGAAAGTAATTATAGAGAATTATTAGAAAGAAAAAAAGATATTGATTCTATTATAGAAGATGAAAAATATTTAGAAAATATACCATATAATGAAATGGCAAAACGTAATTGGGATTGTCTAAAAGAAACAAGAAATCCATTAGAAAAAGTGATAAATTTAAGAAAGTTTTTTTCTTTTTTATCTCTTTCATTTGATACAAATTTAAAAAGAAAATTAGCCTTTAGAAAACAAAATAATGAAAAATTTTCGTATGAATCTCTGTATTGTTGGTTGAGGTATGGTGAAATTCAATCAAATAAAAAAGAGTATCCCAAATTTAATACAGAATTATTAAAGGAAAATGTAAAAAAAATCAGAAAATTAGCGGGCAACAGTTTCCTTAAAGAATTAAAATCAATCCAAGAGTTGCTTGCTGAATGTGGTATTTCATTGATTTTTGAACCTCATTTACCTAAAACATATGTTAACGGTGTATCCTATAAAGTGACATGTGATAAAGCAATAATAATGATTAGTGATAGAGGAAAAAAAGATGATATATTATGGTTTACTTTATTTCATGAAATTGCTCATCTTATTAAACATAGCAAAAAAGAAGTTTTTATTGATTTAGAAAATACTGAAAAAAATAATATAGAATTAGAAGCAGATGAGTTTTCAAGAAATATTTTAATTCCAAATAATATTTATAATGACTTTATAAAAAAAAATAAAAAATATACTGAAAACATAATATTAAATTTTTCTAAAGAAAATAATATATCTCCAGGAATAGTGGTTGGAAGATTACAAAAAGATGGTATTATTGGCTGGAATGAATTTAATAATTTAATTACAAGATTATAATATTGCATATTTTTTAAATTGACATTATTTATACTACAAACAAGAAAATTAAAAAAACATAAAAATATAAAAAAATAGCAGAAATTGATTCAATAACAGATGGAATGCCATTTAAAGAGTTTAATCATTTTATTAATAAATATGATAACCTAAAAGTAAATCTATATAAGGAAGGATGTTATTTAATGGAATTTTGTCATGATAATAATATAAAAAATATAAAAGCAACTAAATATTTTCTTGAACATATATTTGATAATTTAAAAGTTAATACTATTGAAATTATTGGCAGTGGCTATGACAGTATTGCCTATTTAGTTAATAACAAATATGTATTTAAAATTAAATATAGTGCTAATAAGAAAAAAAGTTATAAAAAAGAAAAAGCAATATATGATTATTTAAATAAAAATTTACATACTGATATACAAGTTCCTAATATAGAGTATTCGTATATAAGTGATGAAATATCTATATTGGGCTATAAACAAATTAAAGGTAAATTTTTAAATCCAACAGTTTATTATAATATGTCTAAAGACCAACAAGAACTTTTAAAACATGATATTGCAAATTTTTTAAGGAAAATGCATGATTTAGATTATACTGAAATAAGTTCATACAAAATAGATAATAAACAAAATGTATTAGAAGAATATCAATTACTAAGGGCTACTATTTACGATAGCCTTACAGATATAGAAAAAAATATATTGAAAACTTTATGAAAAAATTGAGAGATACTAATATTTTTGAAGGTAAAAAATGTTTGTGTCATAATGACTTTAGTTGTAATCACTTATTATTAGATGAAGATAATAAATTAATTGGAATAATTGATTTTGGTGATTCGGGAATAATAGATGAATATTCTGATTTTATATATTTATTAGAAGATAGTGAAGAAGAAATTGGCTCAACCTTTGGAGAAGATATTTTAAAAGTTTATGGAAATATTGATATAGAAAAAGCAAAAGAATATCAAGAGTTGGTTGAACAATACTATCCTATCGAAACTATTGTTTATGGTATAAAAAATAATAAAACTGAATTTATAGATAAAGGAAGAAAAGAAATATATGTAAGGTATTGTAAGAATAATAATTTTATTATAGAACCTTTATTATGCAAACCTTGACATAAGTCCAATACTTACTAATCAAGTTTATGTAGGAGATATGATACAAAGTAAATCGACTAAAGTAAGTTATAAGTCAGATAAAAAAATACCTGCAATAAGTATTAATTATAGTGATTGATTGTAGAGTACAATATTATTTGTTGCTCTTTTTCTATAACTATCAAAAAATATAAAGTCCAAATTTTAGTTTTTGTTTTAAATTCAAGGAAAAACGAAGGATAATCACCAATCTTATGGTATAATATTATGTAGAAGATCAAAGGAGATGAATTGTCTTATGAAATGTATTTTAATGAATAAAAACACAGAGGTTCTATCTTGTGATTTTAATGAAGTTTCAAAGTTTTTTGATAAAATTTATGAAGTATATAATATTGACTATGCACCATATATTTTAAAAAGCTTTTATATAGATGAAGATATTAATGATACTCCTTTTAGAACTAACTTAAGTGAATGGTTTAAAGGAAGAGGCATTCCTTCTTGGAGAGATAAATTAGATTTGCTTTTACTTAGATTAAATGTAGTAGCTCCCAGTGAATTATTAGATAAAGCATTTGGATTATCATTATCAGATCAATATTGGTTAAAGCCAGTTGGAACAGATATTAAATATGAAGATATTAATTTTTTTGATAACGATTTTAATTATGCAGAATTTATGGAAGCATCTCTTTCTAAAAATAGTAAGATGATTCAAAACGCTTCATCATTAAAAACACCAAATAATACTACTGATGGAATGTTGAAAAAAGCATGGATAATTGAGAATGGTACTAGATACTTATTAAAAGGTGGTTATAAAAATGAAACTTTACAACCTTTTAATGAAGTATTAGCAAGTGAGATATGTAAAAGGTTAGGATTTGATCATGTAGAATATACACTTGATACTTATAAAGATACAGTAGTATCAAAATGCCCTTGTTTTATAACAAAAGATACAGAATTAATTACTTGCTATCAAATAAGAAATGATATGAAAAGACATGATAGTATAGAAGATTATGAAGAATATATTAAAAAGTTAGAATCAGAAGGTATAAAAGATGTAAGAACAAAAATAGAAAATATGTATATTTTGGATTTTCTAATTATGAATGAAGATAGACATCTTAATAATTTTGGAATAATAAGAGATGTTAATACTTTAAAGTGGGTTGATGTTGCTCCAATATTTGATAATGGACAAAGTTTAAATATTGAATATTATGATGAGGAAGAATTACACATTTCTAGTGAAGGTAAATTATTTTATGAAGTTAAACCTTTTGATGAATTAATAAAAGTAGTGAAAGATATTAAAAGAATAGATGTAAGTAAATTAGAAGGATTACCAAAATGGTTTGATGACTTATTGCATCAATATCAAAATATAACAGGATATTCAGATACAAGAATTAATAGATTATGTATTTTATTAAATAGACAAATAAATAAGTTGAAAAAGTTAATAGAAAATAGTTAGGAGGTATATTATGCAAATTGATACAGGAAAGTTATTTGAAGAGAATGTAGATAGAATTTTAAAAAAAGAAGATAATAATTATCCATGTGATAATGAAGTTGATTTTGATTGTGATATTTGTAAAGAAGATTTGTTGAAAGAAGTAGAAGATGATTTTAGTTATCAAATAAGAGAAAGAGGTAAAAATTATTATAATGACGGAAATGTTATTATGTGTTGTAAATGTAATAATTCTTATTATGGTAAAGTAAGAGGTACAGGAGATGAACCTTATAATGTGAAAATTAAAATAGAAGATGGTGAAGTAAACTATGATTGTGATTGTCCATATGAATACCCATGTAAACATGAATATGCTTTATTGATGGCTATTTTAAATCAAGAGTATCAAGCAATAGAATTGAAACCAGAAATTTCTGAAAAAAGAGATAATTTACAAAATCTTATTGAAAAAATACCTGCAGAAGAAATTAAAGAATATTTGTTATCTCCAAAAGGATTGGATTATGTGTGCTTTGAAATGAATAGTTTTGAAGAATATTTTAGAAAGTATTATCCTAACCAATCTTATGATTATTATTATAATAATTTATTCAATTCATTAAAATTAAATAATAATTATATTAATTTGACTAGCAACTATATTCAAAAATCAAGACAATATATTTCAAACCAAGAATTTACAGAAAGTTTCAAAATTTTAAAAAGTATTATTGAAGCTTATAATGATACTAATTGTTTGAATTTTGAAGAATATATTAATTCAGTATTTTCTGAACTTGGTATGTTATTAAGAGTGACTTATAGAAAAGCACTAGATACGACAAAATTAGAAATAAAAGAGTGGATTAATAGACTAGAAACTAATAACTATTACAATAATTTCTATTTAGAAGATATTGTTTTAACAATGAATATATAAAGTTAAAATTGAATAAAAAATATGGAGGTGAGAAATATAAATATGAATAATAATCAAACATTTAAGCCAGATAATCAAACTATAAGGGTCCTATAATAAATAGTATTGGTGCCAAAAAAAACTAATGATAAATTAACTAAACGAAGAGGAGTAGAAATAGTTCTCATTTATATTTAGAAGTTTTTATTAATATAATTCTATTTAATAATGATTTTTTATCTCTTTGTCTGAATTTATATTTTAAAAGATTTTATCAGTAGCAAAATAAGCACTTTTACATATTTTAATGTAGAGGTGATATGATGGATAATGAATTAAGAGCATTAACAGGAGTTGTAATTGATCCAGGACATGGTGGAAGTGATCCAGGAGCAGTTGCAAATAATCAATATGAAAAAGACTATTCCCTAAAAATATCCAAATATATGTACGACAGACTAAAAGAATTAGGAGTACCAGTAACTTTAACGAGAGATAATGATACTACTCTAACACCTACTGAGAGAGTTAACAAAATATTATCAGCATATGGCAATGATCCAAATGTAATAGTTATATCTAATCACTTAAATTCCGGAGGTGCTTTTTAACCGTATGTGTAGTTAAATAAAAAACTAACAATTTTTATTTTGTTAGCTGATTTACATATTTATTAAAATTTAAATATATATAAGAAAGATCTTCACTTAATTGAGAATAAATTTTCTTTTTTGGAAGAATAATAGAATTAATAAAAATCTTAAAAATTATTATTGGAATTAAGAAAGCGATTATATATCCTATAGTTGACCCTAATATTATTGATATTTTTTGATAATCAATAGATTTTGTTTCACTGTCATATGCAATCTCAACGAATGATGATAATGTTAGTGCAGTGGATACAATCCAAGCCAAAAAACTTGATTCTACTTGAATCGGTTGTTTTCTATTATAGTAATCTATTGCTAATTTTAAGTCATTTTTGGTTCTGAAATTGTGTTTTGTTAGAATCTTTAGTAAATTATTAATGTGATTATTTTTATTTTGAATAATATATAGTTTAAATTTGTTAATTAGTTTTTCTTTTTTCTTAATTTCTAGTGATTTAATTGTATTTATAAAATCTATATAAAAATAAATTAAGATAAGTATAAAAAATGAAATATAAATGAAATAGTATTTGAAATTATCAAAATCATTAAATACTTTCGATATCACAATTGCTATTAGGGATATAAATAGTGCACTACACCAATAATAAATGTTGAAATGTCTTTCTTTGGACATTTTTTTGTATTCTTTTTCAATATCTGTAAACATTTGTTTTTCACCTCGATTTAAAGTAATGTTTTCTATTATAACAGAAAATACCATCTATGGTTAATTTTAATACATAATTATTATTTCAATATTATTAAAGGTTGGATCAATAAGAGACTAGTCAAAGACTAATCTCTTACTTCAATTCGGAATGCTTTAAGACCATAATCGCTAGCGTATATTCTTCTTCCACCAACTGTTATGTATCTAGTAAAGACATACCTTTTATGCACTTTTGACACAAATATACCTCCTATTCTAGAAGAAATACTTGTAAATAAAAATTTTTAGTGATATACTTAACATGGAAGTGAAAAGTTTTTTACCAAAAAAAGCTTTTTATTTACTTCTTCTATATACATAATACTTCATTTTAAATTACTTGTCAAGTAAATAATACTTATTAAGTAAAAATTATTTACATTTTGTGTAATTTATGTTATCATATTTATAATAGAGGTGAAAGAATGGAAAATAAGGTGTTTGCAGAAAGAATAAAGAAATTAAGAATTGAAAAGAAAATGACTCAACAAGAGCTTGGAAGTAAATTTGGTTTGACATCAACTGGTGTATCATATTGGGAATCTGGTAAAGCTATTCCAAATATGGAAATGATGAATAAATTATCAGATTTTTTTGGTGTAACTATTGATTATTTAATTGGAAAAAATGAAATAGATGAAAATGATGAAGGAATGATATTATTTAGAAAAGCAGAAAAGGTTAATGAAAGTGATAAGCAGAAGATGTACAATATAATAAACAGTACAATAGAAGCTTTTCTAAATAATAATAATGATAATGAATAATCCAGATTATAAAAATGCAAGAAAATCTGCTTCAGAAATATTAGTATTACAAGATGAGTTATCTTTTCCAATTGATGTTGAAAAAATTACACTTAAAGGTAAAAATATAATTTTTTCATCATATAAAAACTACGCTTCTAAAACAGGGATAGATGTGTCAGAATTGAGTTGTAATGGAATGTTTGAGGACGCAATGATAATTAATCACACTGATGAGGTTAAGATTATTTTATATAATTCTGATATTGAATCAAAAGGACGAATATTATGGAGTAAAGCACATGAGTTAGGTCATATTGTTTTAAAGCACAAACAACAAGGTGAAAAAGAGGAAATAGAAGCTAATACATTTGCATCACAATTATTATTGCCACAATGTTTATTAAAAGAATTAGTGAAAAATAATTTGAGAATAACTACTGATTATATAATTACAAAATTTGGTTTATCTAAGGCTGCTGCTGAAAGTTGCATGAAATTAGTTGGTAAAAAGCTAGAAAACAATTATGATGCTTATTATGATGATATTATCATTTTTAAATGTTCAGATTTCATAAAAAACGAAACAAAAAATAATATTAGAAGTAGTTATTATGATAACGATATAGAAGACGAAAGAAATAATTGGCTTTATGATTTATAATTTAAAACATATATAAGACATTTTTGTTAAAAGTAATATATTTATTTAGAAAGAAGTTTTCGTTAATCTGGAATATGCTAGATTAAATGTGGGAACTTTTTTTATTTTGCTTACAGACTTACAATTAAAAGTTATATTAATAATTATCAAGCTGGTTACTTTATTTGAAAAAACAAGTTATAATATTTAATCGTACATTATAAGGTAAGGTTGATAGTATGGCTAATATATTCAGAGTAGTAAAAGATAAAAACTATACAATTGTTAATAATGAATATTTAAAGAATAAAAATCTTAGAGTAGATAGTATAGGATTATTAACTATAATACTATCATTACCATCAGACTTTAATATAACTATGAAAGGTTTAATTAGTCTTACACATCAAAAAGCAAATTACAGAGCTATAAAAGCAATGCTTGACAATTTAAAAGAGAATGGTTATTTAGAAATAACTAAGTTAAGAGATGAAAAAGGACATTTTTTCTTTGACTATATATTTTTTGAAAGCAATAGACTTAATCCACTATACACTTTTTATATAGTGGACGACGCTAATCAGAGTGTTATAAACGATAATAAAACTAATTCTCCACCACCAACAAATCCACCACTGGTGGTAAATGATAACGAAATAAATACTATAAATAATAACAAGATAAATATAGATAAAAACAAACTTAACTTATGCTTTTTAACTGAATATTTAATTGATTGGAATTTTATTAAACTAAATGATATAGATCGGAAGAGC
>CALVPO010000041.1 GCA_944351345.1 uncultured Bacilli bacterium
TATTTTTATAGGTTTAAGTATAACAGTACCATTTTTCTTTATATTATCAACACATCTACATTTAGGACAACAATTAGGCTTTTTATCTAAAGATGCTTTTATGATCAAAGATCTTTTATTCTTTATATTTCTTTCTTCAATAAAATTTTCTGTAAAATTTAAATTTTTATCTTTCATATTTAGTAATTTTAGTATAGAATTATTTATAGACATTATAACACCCTCTATTCTGTTATTTTTATTCCTTTAAAACATTATAGCAGGTTTATGTTATGATGTCTTTTTTTAGTATTAAAAAAATGCTGAAAATTTACTCAGCACCCTTTAATGTCGAAGAACCACATCTTGTAAAAGATTAACTATCTTAATAGTAATTTTTATTAAAGAAATATTTTATGATTGTGTACTTGCATCTGGTTTCTCCCAAGTTGTTACAAATTGAGAACCATTATAACAAGCAAACATTGCACCAGTTTTAAATGAATATTTTTTCCTAGCACTTCCTGTACCAAACATAATAAATTTTGCAGAATCGCTACTATTACCATTTCCATTAACACTATAGCTTCTTACAAAATAACTACCATTCGCATCAGCTTTTAAGCAAACAAGAAATTTACTTGATGCAGAATCATAAGCAACAAAAGATTTATCAAATCCATCAGTTGGTAATGAATTAATTAAATTAGTAGGAGCTGTATCTTCGCTATATAATTCATAGTTTGATGTTGACATACTAAATTCATCTGCTAGACTATCATCAATATAATATGCAGCATCACCTGTAAAATTGTACATTCCTAAGACATCTGTAGGCCCAGAACTTCCTACTAAAGATTCTGTATAAGCTTGATTGAAACTACGGTTTACACTTTGAGCACTATCTTGTAAAGATCCACCTCTTGATTTGTTCATAGATGATAATACGCTAGTCATTGCTATACCCATTACAACAGCTAGTATTACTACTACAGCTAGTAGTTCGATTAGGGTAAAACCTTTATTATTTAATCTTTTTCTTTTTATGTTTTTTAATTTCATAATATATATCCTCCTCTATTATCTAGAATAATCATAGCAAAAAAACAATTATTAGTCAATTGTTTTTTTGCTATGATTTTTAATATTTTTTTCAATATGTAAATATAGTTATTTAGATATAGGAGAAGATAATAAATTTCTTATGTCCTTTTCACTTAATTTATTAATTAAGTTTTGATCACGTGTTTCACCTTCTATGATTTTATCACTTAAGGCTTGTTTTTTTTGTTGTAATTCTAATATTTTTTCTTCTATAGTTCCTTTAGTAATTAATTTTATTACTTCTACGGTATTTTTTTGTCCTATACGATGAGCTCTATCTGTTGCTTGATTTTCTACTTGAGGATTCCACCATAAGTCTAGATGTATTACTACATCTGCACCTGTTAGGTTTAGACCTGTTCCTCCTGCTTTTAGCATTATTAAAAATATTTTAGTATCATCATTATTGAATTTTTCTACTAATTCCATTCTTTTTTTAGATTTTACACTACCATCTATTAGGTAATAGCTAATGTCTTCTTTTATTAATCTTTGTTCAATTATATTTAGGGCTGTTTTAAATGAGGAGAATAGTAATATTTTATGATCGTTTGCTATTACTTCTTTTATTACTTTTATTGTTTCTTCTATTTTAGATGATTCTCCTTTATAGTTATCATAGATAATACTTGGGTCAATACATATTTGTCTTAATCTAGTTAATAGTTCTAATATTTTAAATCTAGATTTTTGGAATCCTTCTTGTTTTATTAAGTCATCCATTTCTTGTTTAGTTTTTTCAACTAGGGCTGCATATAGTTCTTTTTGTTCTTGATTTAAGTCTATATAGATATTATTTTCTATTTTATCTGGTAAATCTACTATTACATCTTTTTTCTTTCTTCTTAAAATAAAGGGACTTATTTGCTTGTTTAGTTCTTTTAATTTTTGATTATCTTGTTCATCTTCTATTTCTTTAATGCCATATTTGTCATTAAATTCTTTTATGCTTCCAAAGAAACCCGGCATGATAAAATCAAATATACTCCATAGTTCTGTTAGAGAGTTTTCAAGTGGTGTTCCGGTTAGAGCTATTTTTGTTTTGGAGTTGATACTTTTTACAGCTTTTGTTATTCCAGTAGTTGGATTCTTTATGTTTTGGGCTTCATCTATTACCATTAGGGTAAAATCTAATTTTTTATAATATTCTGTATCTTCTCTTAATAAGCCATAAGATGTAATATAGATATTTGTTTTTATATTTTCTATATTTTCTCTTCTTTTGTTTCTTGTTTCTGTAAAAATATGATAATTTATTTCTTTGGTAAATTTGTTTATTTCTTTTTCCCAATTATAGCATAGGGATGTAGGTGTTACTATTAATATTTTGCTATCTTCATTATTTTCTAATATTCTTCTTATAAAGCATAATGTTTGAATAGATTTTCCTAATCCCATTTCGTCGGCTAATATGCCGCCAAAGTCACATTTATATATATTATATAGCCATTTTATTCCTGCTTTTTGATAATCTCTTAATATATTTTCGTCATCTCTAAAAGTTATATCTATATCTTTATAAGTTTTAAAGTTAGTTATAAATTTATCAAATAAATTATTGGTTTTAATTATATTATATTTATTTGTTTTTAGGCTATCATAATAGATAGCTCTATATTTGGGGATTTCTCCTTTAGCATTTTCTATTTCTTTATTAGATAGGTTCATGTCATCAGCAAGATTTGCTAGTTCTACTATATTTTCGTCTCTTAGATCTAAGATATTGCCACTTTTTAGTTTGAAGTATTTTTTCTTTTGTTTTAGGCTAGTAAAGATATTTGTTAGTTCTTTACTAGATACTTCTCCAAGGTCAAAATTAAAACTCATAACATTATCTTTTCCTATAGAGAAAGTACTGCTGATATGACTTTCTTTTATGATATTTATATTTTTTAATTTTTCACTAGTAAATACTTCATATTTTAAGGCTAGATTTTCTAATTCTTCGTCTAGTAAATTGCCTATTTGGTCATAGTCTTCTAGAAGAAATGTTTTTTTTGCTTGAATAAAACCTAAAGATTTCATTTCTTCTATTACTTCTTCTTCATATTCTTTATCTCTCATAATATTATCTTTAGTTTTATCGAAGTAAGAGATAATATTATTTTTATAGTCAAATTTAACTTCTAGGCTTACATTATAATAATTTAGGTCAAAATATAGTTTTACATTAGGCTTTTTTACAATAATTAAATCTTCTATATTATCAGTTACTTCTACTTCGTTCTTTACTACTGGTAAGATAGTATTAGAGAATTTTTTGATATCATCAAACACTAGATTGGTTATATTATTTTCTAGTAATCGTAATACTAATTTGGCATATTGGCTATTTAGATGGATTATTTGATTTCTATAATATAAATATTTAAAGTTAGATGTTATAGGAATAATGCTATTTAAATCTAGATCTATTGATAATATATAGTTATTATCTTGTTTATCTAATATTACGTCGTTATTAAAATCTTTAATAGCTATTATTTTATTGCCATTTATAGTTATTTCTTTATCTTTCTTCATTTTTAATAATTGTTCAAATTTATAATCGCTTAATACAAAGTCACTATTATATCCATCTTGATAAATATCATAAGCAAAATCAATTAATTCACTGTCCTGTTCATTAAAATAATAGTTTTTAGGATTGTATTCAAATTGTTTACCAAATTTAGTTATAACATTATTTGTGTAATAACTTTTAAAGAAATTATTAGCTTTAGTTCTTATTATATATAATTTATCTTCTCCTACTTTTAGGTTTAAATTGGTAGTACTATTGTCTACTTTTAAGTCTATACCTACTTGACATAATTTTTTTATTGTTTTTCTTTTAGTTTCTTTAAATTCATTCATTATTTGTGTGGTTAATTCTTTTGTTATAGAATCTTTATCTTTATTTATTAATTCATCATAATAATTATCTAAGATAGCTGCTACATGTATACAACTATCATGAAACATATAATTATAACAATTACAACTTACACCTTCTATTTTATGATCCTCTATATAAACAGTTTGATCATAATAGAAAGTTTTAAAAAATGTTACTAATCCCTCTTTATAAAGAATAGTTTTTATTTTTTTTATGTATGAATTAGGTATATTTGCGCTTTCTTTTAAATCTTTTTTGCTAACATACTTTAATAATTCTTTTTTCTTAGTTTTTACTGCACTTGTCACTTCTTTTCATCTCCACTTCTTTTAGCGATTACTATTATACCAAAAATAGAAATAAAATAAACATATATTTAATTTTTTTTATAAATATATACATATTTATCTCCGTATTTTTTTGATTTATATAAAGTATAGAGATTATTTTCTAATAATATATTATCATACTTAAATTCTAATACTAATAGACCATTATTATTTAATATATTATATTCAGTGATTGTCGATACTATATTATTTATATTTTCATACTTATATGGGGGATCTATAAATATAATATCAAATTTTATATTATTATTTTTAAATAAATTTAGAGCTTTATTATAATCAGTAAGTATTGCTTTGCCTTTGTTAGTAATATTAAAATTTGTTAGATTTTCATTGATACATTTGATGCAATTTTTATTATTATCTATGAAATAACAATATTTACAACCATTACTTATAGATTCTATTCCTAAATTGCCAGATCCGGCAAAAAGGTCTAAAACTATACTATCTTTAATATAATTTTGTATACTACCGAATACACTCATTTTTACCCTATCCATAGTAGGTCTTGTTCCTTCTATGTTGAAGCCTTTTATATTTCTTCCTTTTAAACTACCACTAATAACTCTCATGTTTCACCTACTTTTATATCTTATAGCAATTTTTGTTGTTAGTTATTTTGTTTAATCTACTATTAATATCCATTACTATATACATTAATTTATTATAATTATCCATATAGTTTTTATAATCATTATATTTATATAATTTTTTTCTTATATCTGATATGATATAATCATTAGTTTCTTTATTTCCTTTATTTATTAGTTCTTGTATTTCTTGGTTATTTATTATTTTTTCTTTATAGATAGTTATATTTTTTATAATATCACTTTTTTCTAGTTCGTCAATTAATAAATAAGTTTTTTCCATTACTTTGTTCATAGTAACCTCATTTCTATCTACTACTTATATTGCAACTACTAATTAAAAGTGTAACTTAAAAATTAATATATGTCAAATTTATAATAATAAAAATCAAGGTTTAGAGTTTTTATATTACCTTGATTTTTTATTATATTTATGATTTCATAGTTTTAGTTTGAATTTTCTTAACGCAGATACTAATAGCACCTAAACTTATGATAGCTAATATAATACTTGTTAAAATGTTATCAGAAGTTTTTGGATTTTCTACACTATTATTTACAGGCGTTGTTGGAGTTTCTTCTGGAGTTGTTTGGTCTGTTGGATTTGTTGTATCTGTATTTTCCACATACTTTTCTCCTTGAACAGTAGTTGTATCTTTTATTTCATTACTTGTATATTTTATTTCATTATTACTATTTGTAATAACAACTTTAGTACCATTTGCTAAGATTTTATCAGTAGTTGTATTAGAATTTTCTATAGTAAATCCTTTAGTTGCATCGTTGTTATCATCAGCAAAATAAATAACACCTTCATCATTTTCAGATGAAATAGTTCCATTCATAAGTAATTGTGGTTCATTGTTAGAATTTTCTATATTTATTGACTTAGATATTTCAATTCCACTATTACTATTTTCACCGTTAGTTCCTAATGATAAATTAATTATTTCTACTGTTCCAGCATTTACTAAGATACCACCATAACGGCAGTTATCTATTGTTACATTATCTAAACTAACATAACCTCCGTTATAAGCTTGGACACCATATTTTTGGGAATTAACTATTTTTAGATTTTTTAGATGAACTTTTGAATTTACAGAAGCTGCTATCATAGTATGATTAGTTTTATCTAAAGGTGTTGTATTACGATATCCTGTAATAGTTATTCCACTACCTCCGTCAATAGTTATTTCTTTGTCAAGAACTTCAATTATTTCAGAGTTATTATTAATTTTTATATCTTCTGTTACAGAAATAATGTCTTTGTCATTAGCTGCTGTTACGGCATCTTTTAATGATGTATAATCACATCTATTGCTACATACTGTAATCGTATCTGCATTTACTCCAATAGGGACACAAACTAAAGTTAAATTTCAGTTTTGGAGTAAAGTGAAATTTAGTATTAGAAAAACTTATTATTTTTTTATTTAATTGAGATGAACTTCTAAAATGAGTCTGTTTTTAGGAGTTCATTTTAGAACATCAAGAAAGCTTTGAATCATATTTATATTTTCTATAGTTCTATTTATTTTATCTCCTGGTGTTAATTTATATTTTACTTTCATATCTTCTACAAAGGGTTTAAAACTTAATTCATTTCTATTTAATTCTTTATACCAGTAAGAGTTCTCTCTTAGGAATTTTTTTAAGTTAATATCATTATTGATTTTATGTTGTAAGTCATAAGTCATTAATCATCAAACCTTCTATATAATGGACGAGGATTATATCCATTTGTAGAAGTATTTTTATTTGCAAATAAATCGCCAAAAAGAGCTAGAGTTTTTTGAAGAGAGGTTATTCCTTCTTGTACTTTATCTACATCTACATTTTTGGCCATTTTAATTAGTTCATCTAGATGATTAGTGAATGATGTATTATTACTACTTGTATTTTTACTAGAATCTCTAGTATTTTCTTCTTTTTTGTTAGTATCATCTAGATAAGTATTCCAATATTCTTCATTGTCTCCATATATATCATACATCTCATATAAATCTTGCCAACTTTTTTTTCCATCTCTTATGTAAGTTATTAAGAAAGGATTAGCTTTTACAAATAATTTGAATTCATCTATTTTACTATTTACCATTATTATCACCTTCTATATAATTATATGAGAAATATAAAAAAAGAACATAAAAATGTATTATTTTAATTGCATTTTTATTGTTCCTTTTTTATTTTGTGATGTTATTTTGGCATAGCTACCATTAATTATTGTTATTTTAGGAGATGTATGTCCAAAACAAGCTGATGTTATTATTGGTACATTTAAATCTTGTAATGATTCTTTTAAAGCTTCTTCATAATTTATGCTGTAATAGCTTTTTTCTAGTATTGGTCTACCAAATATAAATCCTTTTGTATATTTAAACCAACCAGCTTCTTTTAGTTGCCATAGTCCTCTTATTAATTGTTCACTTGTTAGTTCACATGACTCTAGGAACCAAATTATTCCATCATTTTTATATTTTTCTATAAACTCTTTTACATAATCATATTTGGTTCCTACTAAATTTAAGAGTACATCTAGGCAGCCTCCTATTAGTCTTCCTTCTAAATTAATAGTTTTCTCATTATTTAGATTATTCCATGATACTTCTTTATCTAGTGTATAACTCTCTAGGCCTGTTTTATATTCAGAATAGCTAGATTGATATTTAGTAAAATTAGATTGTTCTATTATATCGCCTTGTAATATTTTTAAGTAGTTATTAATGCTTTCATGCCATGGTTCCATTCCGAAGCAACTAATGTTGTCGCTATAGAGACTGGCGATATCTAATTTAGTTGTTAAGATAAAACTGATAGCTGTATTGTCAGAAAATCCACAAAACCATTTAGGATTATTTTTTATAGTATCAAAGTTTATATATGGTAATATTTCTACTAAAAAATCTCCTCCACCTGCACTTATTATTACTTTAACGTTATTATCTTGAAATAAATCTTCTAAGTATTTTGCTCTTGATTTAGCATTGGCACTTCTACCTTTAATACTTTTTCTGACATTAGGTGTTTCAACTATTTCATAACCTAGATTTTTTAGTTTTTTATAGGCATTATCTAGTCTTATTAGATCTAATTTATCTGTTTTTCCATCTGATGGGGAGGTTACTCCTATAGACTTGCCTTTAGTTATAAACTCTGGGTATAACATAATTAACACTACTTTCTATTATTTAATTCTTTCTACTTTTAAAGTGAAAGGCAACTTGTTTAAATCTGTAATAAATTTATTTAATTTATCTAGATTTTCTACTAATACTGTTATGCTATATATTTTATATTCACTTTTATTTATGGTAGATACGCTATCTATTCCAACATTATTATAACTTGCTTTTGATATAATATCTAATAAATTGTCACTTGTATTAGTATGAATTATTATATCAGTAAAATATTTTTTTGTGGTTTTATTATTCCATTTTACTTTTACTAATCTTTCATTTAAATCAGATATATTAGGACATGTTATTCTATGAATTGTTATTCCAGATCCTTTAGTGATATATCCTATTATTTTATCTCCAGGTATTGGTTTACAACATCCACTTAAGCTAACTTTTATATCTCCCATACCTTCTACTAAAATATCATTTTTACTATTAGGGTTAATTTTTATATTTCCTATTTTTGGTGGTTGTTCTTTCTTTTCTGTATTTTTAGTTATTAGTTTTACTATATATGCAGCTGTATATTTATTGGCACCAATATTTGTATAAAGTTCGTTTATATTTTTTAATTTTAATTCATTTAATATGCGTTCCATGTTTTTATTATTTATAGTTGTAGCTATAGGTAATTCTTGGTGCCTTAACTCTTCTTCTAATAATTCTTGTCCTTTTACTAAATAGTCATCTTTTTCTAATTTATTATAAAATGATTTTATTTTATTTTTTGCTTGTGATGTTACAACAAAATTAAGCCAATCTTTATTAGGGCCTCTACTAGTTTTACTAGTATTAATTTTTATAATATCTCCTGTTTTTAAATGATAATCTAAAGGGACAATACTATCGTTTACTATAGCACCTACTACTGAATTTCCTACTTCTGTGTGTACTTTATAAGCGAAGTCTATTGGGGTTGAGGCTGCTGGTAATTCTAATACATCTCCTTTAGGGGTATAGACATATATTGAATCTGTTGTTAATACGTCTTGTTTGATACTATTTATGAATTCTTCTGGGCTTGATGAGTCTTCATTTAATTCCATTATACTTCTAAAAATTTGTAGTTTATGTTCCATAGAATCTTTTACTGTTTTTACACTTCCGCCTTTAGCTTTGTATGTCCAATGAGAAGCAATTCCATATTCAGCAATTTTATGCATTTCATGGGTTCTTATTTGAATTTCAAATAGTTTTCCTTCTACACCAAAAACTGTTGTATGTAAGGATTGATATAGGTTGGTTTTAGGCATAGCTATATAATCTTTGAATCTATTTGGTACTGGTTTATATTTAGAATGAATAAGTCCTAATACTAGGTAACATTCTGATTCTGTATCTACTATTACTCTAAGGGCTAATATATCATATATATCATTAAACTTTTTACCTTTCTGCATTTTTTTATAAATACTATAAACGCTTTTACTTCTTCCAAATATCTCATGATTTATATTATGTTCTGTTAAAAGGGTTGAGACATCATTAAGCATTTTTTCTACATCTTTATCCATTTCTGTTTTTTTGGCATTTAGTTTTTCAAGTATATCAAAATAGGCATCTGGTTTTAGATATCTTAGGGATAAATCTTCTAATTCACTTTTTATTTTATTTATACCTAATCTGTCGGCAACTGGGGTTAATATTTCAAGAGTTTCTCTTGCTTTCTTCTTTTGTCTTTCTTCTGGCATTACATATAATGTTCGCATATTATGTAATCTATCTGCTAATTTTATGATAATAACTCTAACATCTTCTGATAAGCCTACTAGTATTTTTCTTTGGTTGGCTGCCATTTGTTCACCAGCATTAGAAAAATGTAGTCTGTTTATTTTTGTTACACCATCAACTAATAAGCTTACTTCATTACCAAATAATTTTGCTATTTCTTCTTTGGTTGTATCTGTATCTTCTATAGTATCGTGTAATAAAGCTGCAGCCATACAATCTGCATCTGCATTAATGTCTGTTAGAATCATTGCTACATTTAATGGGTGTGTGATATAATCATCCCCACTTATTCTTTTAACTCCAAAGTGTTTTTTGTAAGCATAGTCATAAGCCCTATTAATTAAGTCTATATCTTCTTTATTATTATTATATAATTTGAATTTGCTTATTAAATCATTAATAGTTATATCTCTATTTAGATCATTCATTATATCACTTCCAATTCATATATAAAATATTAATGCTTTTAATCTTTATTGTCAAGTTATAATATTTATATATAAGTAAAAGAAGTTAACAGTTAACTCCTTTTACTTTTACTTCATCTATTTCATCATCATCTTTTTTGCGTTCTTTTTTAGGTTTTTTTAGTCTTCTCATTTCTAGTATTAGCCATAATTGATTAGATATATATATTGATGAGTATACACCTGCTATGAATCCTACTAATAGTGCTATATTAAAGTTTACTATTTCTTTTGCTCCAAATATCATTAGACATATTACAGGTAATAAAGTTGTTATTGTAGTTAGAATACTTCTTGAGAATGTTATTCTAACACTGTCATTTACTAAATCAATTAAATCATTATCACTAAATACTGCTAGATTTGACATAGATTTTTTACTTGTTTTATTCTTTTTGTTCTCTTTCTTTTGTTTCTTGGCTTCTTCTTCTTTTTTAGCTAATCGTTTTTTATAATTTTCTCTTATCATGTCAAATGTTACTATTGTGTCGTTTATAGAATATCCTATTATTGTTAATATGGCTGCTATAAACATAGTATCTATTTCTAATCTAAAGATACAAAAGAAGAAGATTATTATTGCTACGTCATGTACTAAGGCTGTTACAGCTGCTACAGCATAATTAAATTTAAATCTTAAACTTACATATATTAATATTCCTATAGAAGCTAAGATTACTGAGTATATAGCATTTTTTGTTAATTCTTGTTTTACTATTTTACTTACTGTATAAATATCTGTGTTTGTATTATATTCTTCTTCTATAGTATTGGTAAGTTTTTCTATTTCATTTTTATCTAAGACGTTGCTTATTATTATAGTAATATTGTCTTTAGTGTTTTCTTCTTTTTTGATAGTATAGCCTAAATCTGTTATTTCTTCTTTTAGGCTTTTTAATTTTACATTGTCATTTTTGGTAACTGTAATGCTAGTTCCTCCTGAGAAATCAACACCTAAATTTGCTCCTCTTGTTATGGTTAGTCCTAGTCCAAGGATTATAATTACTATAGTAAATGTTAAGAATATTTTTCTATTTCTTACAAATTCTAGTTTTTTGAAAGGTATTTCTATTTCTTCAGCTTTTTTAATTTGTTTTTTCTT
>CALVPO010000042.1 GCA_944351345.1 uncultured Bacilli bacterium
TCAAGCGACATATTATATATTAGTTTTGAGACATAATCAATTACTAACACTTAAGACATTATCATATATTAATCATAGAATATAACAAAAATATAAATTTATTATTGACTGGGGATTGTTAATATAATATAATAATCATGAAAAGCAATTATAAGACAATGATAAGGAAGTAGTAATATTTAGAATATTAATATTAAGAGAGCTAACTTATTGCTGAGATGTTAGTATATTAATAAAATATGAATTCACCCTTTAGTTTTAACGAGTAATCACGTTATAGATTAGAGCGTATAACTAGTAGTTATAAAAAAAGGTGGTACCGCGGCTGTTAGTCGTCCTTTTATGGTACTACCTTTTTTTGGGTAAGGAGATGTTTATGAATAGAGATATAGATTATTTACTTAAGTATGTATCTAATGATACATTTAAAGATATAAAGCTTAATAAGAGTGATTATATTTTAGATGAGTTAGAAGATAATAGAGTTGATGTTGATCTAAATATAAGATATTTAATAAAATATGGTATAAAGAATATGGATAGAGTTATTTATGATAGAGTAGAAGATTTAGTTATTAGTCATAATGATTTTATTGATATGATAAATAAATATGAATATTCTTTAGGAAAAGATGGTTTAATAGATATGTTAGAAAATAGTAATTAATAGAAAGTAGGGATTGATATGAATAAAATAGATGAGTTAAGACAAGAGATAGAAAATATCTTTGATAATGTAGATAATATGAAAAAGTTAAACGAATTGAAAGTGGAATATTTAGGAAAGAAGGGTAAGATTACAGAGTTAAATTCTGTTATTAAGACTCTTCCTAATGATGAGAAGAAATCTTTTGGTATGAAGGTTAATGAAGTTAAGGTATTGTTTAATAGTAAATATGAAGAGAAAAGGAATATATTTGAAGAAGAAGAGGTAAATAAAAGGTTAGAGAGTGAAAAAATTGATGTAACGTTACCTTCTACTAAAATAAAAAGAGGTAGTAAGCATCCTATGAGTTTAACTATTGAGAGAATTGAAGATTTGTTTGTATCTATGGGATATGATGTTGTATCTGGTCCTGAATTGGAGAGCGATGAATACTGTTTTGAGAGATTGAATTTGCCAAAAGGGCATCCTGCAAGGGATATGCAAGATAGCTTTTATATTACTAATGATTATTTACTTAGAACACAGACTTCTTCTATGCAAGCTAGATACATGGTAGAAAGTGGAGGTAATAAACCAATTAGAATTATTGTTCCTGGTAAGACTTACCGTAGAGAAGATGATGCTACTCATGCTCCACAGTTTTCGCAAATAGAAGGATTAGTAATAGATAAAAAGGAAAATAATATTTCACTTGCTGATTTAAAGGGAACACTTGAAATTTTTGTTAAAGAAATGTTAGGAGATAATTTAAAACTTCGTTTTAGACCTAGTTATTTTCCTTTTACGGAACCAAGTTATGAGGTTGATGTTACTTGTTTTAAATGTCATGGTAAGGGATGTAATTTATGTAGTCAGACTGGTTGGATTGAAGTATTTGCTGCTGGTATGGTTCATCCTAATGTTTTAAGAATGAATGGTTATGATCCTGATGTTTGGGGAGGATTTGCTTTTGGACCTGGTTGGGATAGAATTACGATGTTTAGATATGGTATACCTGATATACGTTTGATGTATCAAAATGATGTTAGATTTTTGGAACAATTTGATAGAAAGGATGTGGACTAATGATATTATCTAGAAATTTTGTTAAAGATTATATTGACTTAGATGATTCTTTAACTATTTCGAAGATTGCAAATGATATGACTGATGTTGGTAATGAATATGATTCTTGTGGTAAGCTTATAGATGCTACTAATTTAGTAATTGGAGAAATAGTTAGTTGTAGTGATCATCCTGATAGTGATCATTTACATTTATGTAAGGTTAATATTGGTAATGAAGTATTAGATATAGTTTGTGGTGCTCCAAATGCTAGAGTTGGTATTAAAGTAATAGTAGCTCTTGATGGGGCTAAGTTACCTGGTGGGGTTATAAAGAAGAGTGTTATTAGAGGAGAAGTTTCTAATGGAATGTTATGTTCTATAAAAGAACTTGGTCTAGATAATAAGTTTTTAAAGAATGAAGATATAGATGGAATTGCTGAATTAGGCAGTGATGCTAAGATTGGAGAAGATCCAATTAAGTATTTAGGACTTGATGATGAAATTATTGATTTTGAACTTACTGCTAATCGTGGGGATGAACTTAGTATTTTAGGACTTGCTTATGAACTAGGAGCTATTTATAATAAAAAAGTTAAAGATATTGATTTGAGTTATAAAGAAATTAGTGAAAAGCTAGCGGATGAGTTTAATATTGATGTTAAGACAGATAATTGCAAGTTATTACTGACTAGAAAGGTTAAGAATGTTGTAATTAAAGAAAGTCCTACTTTTATTAAAAATAGACTTATTGCTTGTGGTATTAGACCTATTAATAATGTTGTAGATATTTCTAATTATGTAATGTTAGAAACAGGGCAGCCTCTTCACTTTTATGATGCTAATTGTTTAGGTAATACTTTAGTTGTTAGAATGGCTAGTGATGGAGAAAAATTAACAACTTTAGACAATATAGAAAGAGAGCTTACTAGTAGTGATATAGTAATTGCTAATACGAAAGAAGCTGTAGGTCTTGCTGGTGTTATGGGAGGATTAGATACAGAGGTTAGCGATAATACTAAAGATATTTTAATAGAGTCTGCTATATTTGATTCTATATTAGTAAGAATGACTAGTAAAAAGATTCTTAGAAGCGAGGCATCTAATCGTTTTGAGAAGGGATTAGATCCTAAGAGAACTTATATGGCTATCGATAGGGCTTGTCATTTATTAGAGAAGTATGCTGATGGTGAAGTATTACAAGGAATGCTTTGTTATGATAAGACTGATGTAAAAGATAAGAATATTGATATTACAACAAAAGATATTAATAGTGTTTTAGGAACTAATTTAGATACAAAGACTATTATCAATATTTTTGATAGATTAGGTTTTAGTACTAAAGATGATAATGATAAGTTAGTGGTTACTGTTCCTAGTAGAAGAATTGATATATCTATAAAAGAAGATTTGATTGAAGAAGTAGGTAGAATATATGGTATTAATAATATAGATGGTAAAGTGCCAGTACTTCCTATTAAGAAAGGTAGCTATGATAAGACAACTAGGGAGATTAGGCAAAAGCTTGTTGATTTAGGTCTTAATGAAGTATTAACACAAATATTTGTTAATGATAAAGAAGCTGTAACTTATACTAATGATGATTTTATGCCTGTTAAACTATTAGATCCATTATCTGTAGAGAAGAATACATTACGTTATTCTATGGTGCCTAGTTTAATGAAAGTATATAATTATAATAAGACTCATAATAATCATGATATATGCATATTTGAGATGGCTAAGGGATTTTATTTGAAGGATGATAAATATGGGGAAGATTATAAGTTATGTATTTTAATGACTGGCGATTATTACTATGAACTAGGTAGTAGAAAAAAAGTTGATTTCTATGTATTAAAGGGGATTGTAGAAGAATTATTAGAGTTTTTAGGATATGGTAATAGATATAGTTTTGAAGTTAAAGATATTCCTAAAGAGATGCATCCTTATCAGTCTGCAGTTATTAATGTATCAGGTAAAGTAGTAGGAATGTTAGGAAAAGTTCATCCTAATGTTAGTAGTGATGATATATTTGTAGCAGAGATTAATTTGGATAAGTTATTTATGATGAAGACTGGTAAAATGAAATATAGAGAAGTAAATAAATATCCAGCTATAAAGAAAGATTTGGCTTTTATTGTTGATAAGAATGTTATTGCTAGTGATATTGTTAAGACAATAAAGAAAAGTGGAGGTAAGAATTTAACTTCTATTAATATTTTTGATTTATATCAAGGTAAAAATATAGATGATGATAAGAAGTCAATTGCTTTTTCACTTACTTTTGAAGATTATACAAAGACTCTTACTGATGATGAGGTAATGGTTATGTTTGATAAAATAATTAAGGATGTAGAGAAGAAATATAAGGCAGAATTAAGAGATAAATAATAAATTATATTTAGAATATATGTGAGGCGATGCTTATGAAAGATAAATATCATTTAACAAAAGACCAAAATTTATTTTTAGCTAAGAAGGTATTAGTTTCTAATATTTATAATAGTGCAAGATTGGAAGGAATTAATATAACATATCCTGATACTAAAACTGTTTTAGAAGGAGTTAATGTTTCGACATTAAAACTAGACGAAATAAACTGCATTTTAAATTTAAGAGATGCTTGGAACTTTACTTTATCAAATATAAACAAAGAAATAAATTTAGAATATATATGTAAGGTAAATTCTTTAGTATCTAGAAATGAATCTTTAGAATGGGGAGTCTTAAGAAATGGACGTGTTGGTATTAATGAGGTAGATTATATACCTGATATTCCAAAAGAGGAAGAGGTAATAGATAATATTAAAAAGATACTAAAAATTGAAAATATAACTGAAAGAAGTTTAAATCTTATGCTTTATTTAATGAGAAGTCAGATATTTTGGGATGGCAATAAAAGAACTAGTATGATTGTTGCTAATAAGTTATTAATAGAAAATGGATGTGGAATTATAACTGTTAGAGAAAATGATATTAATGAATTTAATACTTTATTAACAGAATTTTATAATACTAATAATAAAGATAAGATTATTAAATTTTTATATAATAAATGTATTTTCGGTTTAGAAATTAATAATTAAATGAGGTATAAGAAAAAGAAAATAAATTATTTATTTTCTTTTTCTTATATATACGTAAGTATCATTTTCTTCTAAGCCGTTAAATTGAGATAAAGTTTTAGTTTCTATATAATCAACATTATGATTTTTACTTATTTTTCTAAAACCTTCTATTGAATTAATCATTTGATATATTGATAATGGGCTAGACTCTTGACTTATTAATATTTTAGCGTTGCTTTTTAGTTCATTTAATCCTCTATCATCCATTTTTAATGTTTTAGCGTTAGTAGATTGACAACAATAAGCTATTACACCATCTTCTTGCAGTAGTGGTATTAATTCTTGTTCTACTACATTAGCAAATGTTTCTCCGTTTAAGTATTCTGGAATATTGGATAAATAGATTGAATGAAATCTATTATATTCTTCTCTTTTGGTATAATTAGATGCTTCTAAAGTCTCTTTTAATTTAGTAAGATTAGCTTTTAAAAATGAAATATTTGTTTGTTTGATAGATTTTTGAGCTTTTTGGTATGATACTTCATTTTCTAAATAACTTTGTTTTGTTTTATTTCCTTGTAGGCCAGAAATTGTTCTAAAAGTTACAGATGGCTCATACATAGGGTTTATCATACTTATTGCTTTGTCTAATGCTACATCATCCATGTTTGCATCTTTTATTCCCGTTAGGGATGATAATTGTTTTAACATACTAATATTTAATCCTAGAGAATTTAAATACTTTTTTAAATTTATTTGATCTTTTTTTCTTTGAGATATTATTTCATCCATAAAAGCATATAATTTTAGATCTTGTTCAGCTTTTCTTTTTAATTCTTTATACTTTTCTTGAGATAAATAATCTGGATTATTAACATTAGAGAAAAAATCCCAATATTCTTTATAATTCATATTTTGTAATCCTTTTAGTTTAAGAGCAGCTGGATAGTATTGATTTCCATTAGTATCAAATGTTAATATTTCTCTTGTTCCATGATATGATGCATCAATTGCAAAATCTCCACTTCCTAATACGGTAGCACAAGCTTCTTTTGATACTATTAAGCTTGATATAAACATTTTTTCGGTTGGATTTAAGTATAATGTAGGTGCATCTTCAAATAACTGATTTGCTAAATCTTTTTGTGGATTTTCAAGTGCTACTAAGTCATTTAAACAATGTTTAGCTTGTTCTCTTATTATTCTTTCTTTTTCTTTTTTACCATTTAATTTAGTAATTATTGTTTCTTTTGACATAACAATCTCCCTTAACTAATGGTAAATATTTTAGCATTTGTATGAATTTTGTCAATAAAAATTCAGTATTTTATAATAAAATTTGATATAATCTTTATTAAATATTGATAGGAGTACTGATAATGAGAGAAAAAGATGTTTTTAGAACAGTTTATGTCAAGATAATAGATATAAATAATAATAAGAGAAAGTAAATATCTATTCTTATTGATAAAAATAAAAGAAATAAGTTAATCTTTCATAGATTCTTCTATTTCTTTTATTTCTTCAATAGATTTACCAGTTATATCAGATATATCCTTTAAACTATAATTTTTTTCTAACATAGATTTTATTATTTTTGTAGTATTTTGATTAATTCCTTTATTAATTCCATTGTTCAATCCATCATTAAATCCATCTTCATAATCAGCTTGTCTCTCTTTAGCTTCTACATCAGCAGCAAACATATCAGCACACCATTCTGATAAGAATACTCTATCTTTACTAGCTTTCTTACATTCTTCAATAAATTTTTCTCTATCATTTTTATTCATAACTAAACTTGCCATCTCCTTTAATTCATCAAAATTCTTTGATGATAACAGTGCTAACCAAATAGTAGCATTACTTGATTTATCAAGTTCATTATAATAAATATCTCTATAATTTTCAATAGATTTACATACTATTTTAAAGTTTTCTAATAGTGGTTCATGACTTTCTTCATCTAGTATCATATATTTTTCTTTTATTTTTTTATCACTAGGATTAGTATTTAAATTTAGTTGATAGAAATAATATTTAGCCATACTTTTATAGGTGTTGCCACTTTCTATAGTATCAACTGATATTTTTTGTAAGTATAGAGTATTTCTTTCTTTGATAGAATTAAATCTTTCAGTATTTATTTCTATATCTATATTTAGGTTATTATTTATTTGAACTAACATATCTACAGTCTTATGGTATTCTATTAGTTACCTTTTGTTAGTTCATTACTAATAATTTCTATAGTAGTTTTTTCTGGATTAATGTTTAATTCTAATACACTTATAAGAAACTGTTTTAATATATCAGGGTTTTCAGTGAATATTCTTTTAAACATAAAATCAGATGTTAATGGAATTAATCTTGTTTCTTGTTCTATTAACATATTTAACCTCCCTTAACTTATATTATTTGTTTTGAAACACTGAAAACCCTTTTAAATTTATAAAATAACATAATTTTACATAAGTTAAATTATAAATTTTTACTATATAGTTATCTAAACTATATAGTTGATAACTATCTTTTTTTATGGTATGATTAGTTAAATTGCGAGGTGGTATTATGAAGGCTTGTATTTATTCTTTAGGGTGTCGTGTTAATATATATGAGAGTGAATATGTAGAAGCATTACTTAAAAGTAATGGATTTGAGATAGTAGATTTTAATAGTGGTGATGCTTCTATATATATAATTAATACTTGTAGTGTTACTAATGAGGCAGATAGGAAGAGTAGACAAATTATTAATAGAGCTAAGAGAAATAATCCTGATGCTATTGTAGTTGTAATGGGATGTTATAGTCAGGTTAATAGTGATAAGATAGATGCTGATATAGTTATAGGTAATAGGGATAAGAGTAAGATAGTAGAGTTAATTAATGAGACTATAGAAAATAGAAATAAGATAAAGAAGATATATAATTTAAGAGATGAAGCTATTTTTGAAGATATGTCTATTAGCAAGTTTGATAATCATACTAGAGCATTTGTTAAAATACAAGATGGTTGTAATGCTTTTTGTAGTTATTGTATTATACCTTATACTAGGGGAAGAATTAGAAGTAAAAAAGAGGATGATGTTGTTAAGGAAGTTACTAATTTAGTTAATAATGGTTATAAAGAGATAGTATTAACTGGTATTCATACTGGTAAATATGGTATGGATTTGGAGAATACTAATTTAGAAAAGTTACTTAGAAGATTAGTTAAAATAAAGGGATTATATAGATTAAGATTATCTTCTATAGAAATAAATGAAGTAACTGATGGTATTCTAGATATACTTAAAGACAATAAAGTTATATCTAGTCACTTTCATATACCTATTCAAAGTGGTTGTGATAAGATATTAAAGAGTATGAATAGGTGTTATGATATAGATTATTTTATTAATAGAATTAATAAGATTAAGAGTATTAGAAGTGATATGTCTATTACTACAGATTTAATAGTAGGATTTCCTGGTGAGAGTGATGAGGATTTTAATATAACGCTTAATACTTTAGATAAAATAGGTTTTACTAAGATACATGTATTTCCATATTCTAAAAGAGATAATACTAAGGCTAGCAAAATGCCTAATCAGATAGATAATAGTATAAAGAAAAAACGTGTTAGAGTAGTATTAGATAAGTCCTTAGAATATGAAAATACTTACTATAAGAAATTTATAGGTACTATTATGGATGGAGTTAGTGAAGTTAGAGGAGATGGTAAGGTAGTTGTTCATACTTCTAATTTTATTCCTGTTAATGTAGCTAGTGATGTTTTAAATAATGTAATTGTTAAAGTAAAGATAGTTAGGGTAGATAATAATTTGATATATGGAGAAGTGGTTTAGATAATAATTATTTGGCATATTAATTAATAAGAGGTGATATTTTTTGAGTAAGTTTTTTCCTGATATGTATCAGAAAAGTATTTATGATATAGATTATAAGAAATTAAAACATAGTGGTATTAAATGTATATTATTTGATTTAGATAATACATGTGTTCCATTTCACGAGAATGAAGGTAATGATAGTTTGAAAAAATTATTTAATAAACTTACTAAAATGAAGTTTAAAGTAATAATTTTTTCAAATTCCCCTGAAAGGAGACTAAAGAAATTTAGTAATTTAAGAGTAGAATATAATTCTTCTTCTAAGAAACCTTTATCACGTAGTTTTTATAAGATTCTTAATAAATATAATTTTAAGAAGGAGGAAGTATGTATTATTGGTGATCAATTATTTACTGATATTTATGGGGGAAATAAGGTTGGTATTAGGACTTGTTTAGTGGAGCCTATTACAGATGTAGATTTTTTTCTAACGAGATTTAGTAGAATATTTGAAAATAGATTATTTAAGAAATTTGAGAAAAAGGGAATGCTTAAGAAAGGAAAGTATTATGACTAAATGTAAGGGTTGTGGTATTACATTACAGAATAAAGATAAGAATGGTTTAGGTTATGTAGAAGATATTAACAGTGATATATGTAGGAGATGTTTTAGATTATCACATTATGGGGAATATAAGACTGTATCGTTAGATAATAGTGATTATAAAAAAATAATTAAAAGTATTCCTAAGGATTCATTAGTAGTATATATATGCGATATTTTATCTTTAGATATTTATAATTTAGATAATTATAATAATATTCTTTTAGTTATTACTAAAAGAGATATTATGCCTAAGTCTATTAAAAATTATAAATTAATAGAATATATAAAAAGAAGAGTAAATGTTTTAGATATAGTTATAATTAGCAGTAATAAGAATTATAATATAGATAATTTATATAGTCTTATAGAGAAATATTCTAAGGGACATGATGTTTATTTTATTGGTAATACCAATAGTGGTAAGTCTACTTTAATTAATAAGTTACAGAAGAATTATAGCAATTCTAGTTATAATTCTGTTACTGTTAGTATGTATCCTTCTACTACTTTAGATAAGGTTAGTATTAAAATAGGCAGTATTAATATAGTTGATACTCCTGGTATTATTGATAATGGTAATATTATTAATTATCTTAACAGTAAAGAGTTAAAGAAAGTTATTCCCAAAAAAGAGATAAAACCTAAGTCTTGTCAGATTAGTGGTAGTGGTAGTATTGTTATAGATGATTTTGCTAGGATTGATTATGAGAGTGTTAATGATAATAGTATGGTTATATATGGAGCTAATAGCTTAAATATTAGGTTTAATTCTATAAAAAAAGATAATTTACTTGATTTGAATTGTACTTGTTTTAATTTAGATAATAATAAAGATATTGTTATACCTGGTTTATGTTTTATAAAATTTGTTGGTAGTATTAAGGTTAAGGTATATACTTTTGAAAAAGTAGTTCCTTATGAGAGAGATAATTTGATATAATAATAAGAATAATATCATTTTAGCTTTTATTTTAAGAAATTATTGAAGTGATTTAAACAATTAATGTTTATTAGTAATTATTAAAAAAATTATTATGACATATTAACGATATTTTAGTAATATGAGTATTGTTATATATTATTTTATTTGGTAAAATGTATTTAATGGAGGTAAAACTTCTAATAGATATAGTTGAAGATTTAGAAAAGAAATTAGAAGAATTTAAATATAAATTTTTAATGTTCAAAAGTATAATTTGGAAAGAAGTAAAACAAACTAAGAATAGAAAAATTAGTTTTTTTAGAGTAATAAAACAATTAGAGCTTTTGAAGAAATCTTATGGATTAAAACTATTTTAAAAATACTATAAATTGTTTTAATTTAATATATAAAAAATTTTAAATATTCTATTTTCAAAATTAGAACGAAAAAAGGAGACAAGGCCTTTATGGAAGAAAAAATTAAAAATATTATTTTATTAGGTGAAAATGTTAATACAGAATTAAAGGAAGCTACTAATGGATTGCCGAAAAATGTGTTTGAATCTGTATGTTCATTTTTAAATACTACAGGGGGATATATTATTTTAGGAGTAAATGATAAAAAAGAGATAATAGGAATAAAAAGGGAATTAGTAGAAAAAATTAAAAAAGATTATACAACACAGTGTAATAATAGAGAAGTTATTAATCCAACTATTTTATCAGAATTACATGAAATAGAAATAGATGGTAAAATACTTTTGTATACTCATATTGAAGAATCAACAGAAATTCATAAATGTAAGGGAAAAGTTTTTATTCGTAATTATGAAGGTGATTTTGATATATCAAATAATATTCCATTAATTGCTAGTATTCATAATAAAAAGCGAAAAATATTTGATGAAGATACAATTTATCCATATGTTTCAGTAGAAGAAGATTTAAGGCATGATTTAATCGAAAAAGCTTAGCTCTGGACAGTTTTAATTTAACCCAACAAATATAAGGGTTTATGAGGATAAAATTACGCCCAAAGTTGAAT
>CALVPO010000043.1 GCA_944351345.1 uncultured Bacilli bacterium
TGTTAATTTTTTTTCAAATTGTTCTGTTGTTACTGAAGTAAATATTGATATAGATATATAACCTATTTTTTTATTACTTTCTTCTAATAATTTTGTTGTTACTGTAGGTGTAGCTATTTTTTGTCTATTTATTTTTATTTGCTTTATTTGATTAGATCTTGATATTGTTAATGTTACTTTATTGTTATTACTTGTTTTTATATATTGAGCTACGTCATCACTAGATTTTCCTGTAAAATCTTTATTATCTACTTTTAAGATTATGTCTTTTGCTTTTAAGCCTGCTTTTTCAGCAGGTCCATCTTCAAAAACTTCTACAACATAAATATTATTATTTTCATCAACTGATACTGATGCTCCTATTCCTTCGTATGTTCCTTCGATATTTTCCATAAACTCTTCTGTGCCACTTTCACTACTGTAATTAGTAAAAGTATCGTCTACACTAGCAACCATTGATGATATTGCTGAATCAACTAAGTTCTTTTTATCAATATTTCCGTAATAATCTGTTGTAATTGTATCATAAACATCTATTAATTTACTTAATTCAGCATATAATTTTATATAATTTTTGCCCCCTGATATTGCAAATAAAAGAATTAGACACATAATTGCACCCATTAATTCAAAATATACAATTGATAATATTTGTTCTTTTAAGGTTCTTGGTTTATTTGCATCTATTAAAAATATTTTTTTTAATAAGTGACCTAATTTACTAGATGAAAATCTTTTTAATTTTTCTTCTTTTAATTTTCTTTTTTCTAATTTTATTTTTTGCTTTTCTTTTTTTATTATGTCTTTTGCTTTTTTTATTTTAGAACTAGTTTTTTCTTCTTCTTTTTTTTTCTTATTGGAAAATAACTTCATGCGTATCACCTTCTAAATATAGTCTAGCATAATATAATTTATTCTGCAACTTTTGAACTATGACTTTACAACTTTTACATTGGTTTTTAACAGAGAAAAGAAGTTATTTTTCTTCTTTAGTTATTTTATTTTTTGTTGAGTCTTTTTTGTTCTTTTGTTTTTCTTCTTTATTTGATGATGACTGTGCTAAAAAAGTTACTCGTTCTGCTATTATTTCAGTTCTTTTTTTCTTGGTGCCATCTTCATTTTGGATAATTCTTGTTTGAAGTCGACCTTTTACGCCTACCATATCGCCTGTTTGGCAATATTCACTAGTATTTTCAGCAACGTTAGTCCATAGAGTGCAATCTAGAAAATCGGTATCATATTCGCCGTTCATATTTTTATAATTTCTTGGAACAGCTAATGTCATTTTACTTGTTTTTTTGCCTGTTTCTGTAATTTTTAACTCTGGTGTCTTAACTATGCGTCCAACCAAAACTACTTGATTTAACATTTTATTTCCTCCCTTCGATAGGAATATAGCACACTTTTTTTTTATGACAAAATGATGTTTGAAGATTTTTGATAGGTGAGAATCAGCTATAATTTTGTTATTTTTTTGATTTTTTGGTTAATAAATATTTTTTTGAAGCAACTTTTTTTACTAGTTAATATTTTTTGATAGCTAAATTATTGTGAAAAATTAAAAATAAGTTTTTTTAGGTTTACATAAATTTGACACTATATAAAAAAATAGAAGAACTAGTATTTTAATTCCTCTATTATGGTATCAGCAATTGCCTCAGCATAAACATCTTGATTATGAGTTATAATATTAAAATCTGTTTGATTTGTTAAGTAACCTAAGTCTATTATATATGCTTCGGCTCCTACATTACTGTTATAGTATTTGTTGACTCCTACTTGTTCTGGGTTGCTATCATCTACATAGGCTCCAGTCATAATTCCACCTGTTTCTCTTATCATATATAAATAATTAGAATCAGTTGTTACGTTATATGGTTTATATCCTCGTTCATCATAGTAAGCCATATTTTCTGCTATTTCGCTTTCTGTAAAGTTATGCGTATAAATACCATAGTCTATTCTATGTGATGTTGATGTTGTTGTTTTTAAATTAGTTTTTGCTACTATGTTTTCTACTAATTTAGCAGAAAAATCATAATTTATGTTGGCTGCTGTATTTATACTAAAACCATTTATTGTAGGATTAGTACTACTACTAGCTTGGAAAGAGAATAAATATTTAGCTTTTACTTCATGAGAAATTACAGCTCTTCCACCATCATTATATTCATCAAAATAGTCGCTATCAGATAGACTATCCTCAGTTCTTGTTAATTTTACTTTTATATCTTTACTTTCTAACTTTTCTTTTACTTTGTTAGCCATCTCTAAAGTTATATCTGATTCATATACACCATTTCCGGTTGCTCCTTTATCTACTCCACCACATGATGGATCTAAAACTACATCATATACATCATCTGTATTATCTTTTATTTTTACTGTCATTGTTGTTTTGTTCTGAGAAATTGTTATTTTTTTATTTTGTTTTGAGGTTGTATAATAAGTTGTTTCATCATAAGTAGTAGTATTGTCTAATGGATAATATTTATAAGTAGTTTCTTTTTTATCAGAATCTTTTTTTGATTCTTCATATTTAAATCTTAAATATAGTCTATAATTTCCTTTAGCTATATTATCTAAATATATTCCATTATTTATTTCATCAGAAATATTAAAATTAACATTATTTACATTTTTCTTATAATTTATTTCAAATTTTTTTAGTTTACCAGTTTTTGCATTCCACATTACTAAATCTAAATCTTCAAAATTAGCATTTATTTTCTTTATTTCGCCTTCTAAATTTAGATGTGTACCATAAATATAGTATTTAGATATTTGAGCAGAGTTTTTTTCTACTTCAAGAGTTGGCTTTTGGGCTGGTAGATATACATTCTGATAATAATAGTATCCACCTCCCCCTAATATGGCTAGTATTATTAAGATAATTATTATTTTTTTCAATATAGGCACCTCCTATTATGATTTGACTTATGTATATTATACATCATTTAAGATGAAAATAAAAAGGAATTTTGTTTAATAAGAATAATTTAGTTTTTTTGTAAAGTTAATTAGTGTTATCCACTATTAATTGTGGAAAATGTTATAATAAGCAGGTTTTTTATGAAAAAATGACATAATATAAGTTAGTTTTATTTATGTCACTTTATTCTATATTATATAGTAAGTATGCTATGCAGACAGAGAATGCTATTATTATAACTAAGGCTATAATCATGTGAACAGCATCTACATATCCAGCATTTTTTTCGTTTCTTTCTATTATAGCTTTTTCTTTTAAGATTCTTTCGAAGTAATTAATATTTGTTATTAAGTTATTCATTACCATGCTATAAGTATTTATATCTAGATTGTATTTAAATATTGTTGAGGCTGTTTTTAGTATTTTATCTTTATTAGATAAGATATAATTTACTTTTTCTTTTATTTTATCATAGTAATTGTAAAATAGGCATTCCATTAATTCATAACGGTTACAAACTATGCCGTTAAAAGAGAAAACATCATTATTTTTTAAGATTGAAGGGAAGACATTGTCAAATAATGGTGCAAAGCTATAGCGTTTAGTATCTTTATCACATAGTATTCCATAGTCTTTAAAATTTCTTTCACTTTGAGTTATAAGGCTATCAAATATTAGCATTTCAAAGTATTTTTTTTCTATTTCTTGATAATCTTCTTCTAACATGCTTGGTAGGCTTTTTAATATTTTTAATCCATAGTCTACTGCTATTTTATAGTCTTCATTAGTATTAGCAACTTTTAAGTTTTCACTTTTTTCTTGCCATGATTCTCTTTTATATTTTCCTGAGTTTATTAATTTCAAGAATCTTTTCTTTAAGTTTTCAACATCATAAAATTCATCGTCATTGACAAGGTCTTTTATGACAATTGAATCTTTTCTTTTGTCTTTATTATATATACGATACTCTTCTACAATATCAAATCCTAGGGCTTGGCCTAATTGACATAGTGCTATTTCTACATCGTCTACTTGAGTATGTTTTTGATAACCTTTAAAACTATTATTTACTATAACTTCTGATTTTTCTGGATTGGTTACATTTATGCTAACAGGTTCTAAATATAGATGGCTATTTTGGTCAAAAGCTGTTACATAATAGTTTTTTCCTGAAGGCAAAGGTGGAGATGATGCTATTATAGCGTCTAAGTTGTTTTTGAATTTATAAAAGTCGCAGATATTTGTTAATTCTTTTTGAATAGTTAAGAGATCTCTGGTGTCATTTTGATATTTGGTTGTTAAAAGATTAAATTGTTCTGCTGTTAAATTATAATTTTTTCCTATTTGATTAATTAAATTTAAGTTATTATTCATATTATCACTATCCTATCATGATTATATCATTATTTTAAATAAAAAAAAAGAGAAATATTGGGTTTGTTCTCATTTTTTTAATTATTAGTCAACTTTGGTTAGACTTTTATGATTTTTTATGAATTTTTTTGTACCTAATGGATGTGGGAAAGCTATAGTAATTAAAGATTTGTCAATGTTTACAACTACACCTTCTCCATAGTCAATATGTTTTACATGGTCGCCTATTTGATAGTTTGTTGGTGTTTTATTTAACATTTCTTTTTTGTTGAATTTGGTAGTTATTTTATTTAATAATGATGTTGTTTGTTTGTTTTGTTCTATGTATTTTTCGTCTATTTCTGCTATGAAACGGCTTGGAGCGTTGCATTGGGTTTGTCCATATAATAATCTTTTTTTACAGTTGATAATCCATAAGTCTTTTTTGGCTCTGGTTATTGCTACATAACATAATCTTCTTTCTTCTTCAATAGCATCATTTGTTCCTTCCATTATGGAGTTATAATGAGGAAAGATTCCTTCTTCCATTCCTATTATAAAAACATAGTCAAATTCTAGGCCTTTAACAGCATGAGTAGTCATAAGGCTTACTTTATTAGTTCCATCGGTATGTTCAGTAACATCTGATACTAAAGATATTTCATTTAAGAAATCATCTAGAGATATTTCACCAAATTCTTCTTCATAATTTTTGGTAATTGATTTGAATTCTTCTAGATTTTCTAATCTTATTTCATTTTCTAGGGTTTTTTCTTTTGTTAATTCTTCTTTCATGCCACTTTTTTCTAATACTTCTTCTACCATTTCTGTTAGAGATAGATTTTGGCAAGTCTTTTGGAGATTTTCGATTATTTGTTTGAAGGCTAATTCTTTTCCTGATGTTATTGCTTCAAACATAGATATGTTATTTTGTTCTGCTGCGTCTGTTATGTGGCCTATTGTAACATTACCTATTCCTCTTTTAGGGACGTTTATTACTCTCATTAAACTAACGTCATCTTTGGGGTTGTTTATTAATCTTAAGTAGCATAATAGGTCTTTTATTTCTTTTCGGTTATAGAAATAGAAACTACCTATTATTTTATAAGGAATATTAGCTTTTAGCATAGCTTCTTCTATTGATCTTGATTGAGCATTTGTTCTATAGAGTACTGCTATATCATCATAGCTAACTTTTTTTTCATTTACTAATTTTTTTATTTCTTTGGTTACAAATTCTCCTTCGGCTTTTTCATCATCTGTTTTGATATATTTTATTTTTTCTCCTATATCATTATTACTCCAAAGATTTTTATCCTTCCTTTTTTTGTTATGTTTTATAACTGAATTAGCGGCATTTAAAATAGTTTGGGTAGATCTATAATTTTCTTCTAGAAGTATTGTTTTGCAGTCAGGATAGTCTTTTTCGAAGTTTAGAATATTTTTGAAATTTGCTCCTCTAAAGGCATATATTGCTTGGTCATTATCTCCTACTACAAAGATGTTTTTGTATTTAGCTGCTAGCATTTTACTGAATACATATTGAGCTTCGTTAGTATCTTGATATTCATCTATTAGTAAGTATTTATATCTTTCTTGATAACTTTCTAATATATTAGGACTTATTTCAAATAATTTTATTGGTAATATTAGTAAGTCATCAAAATCAACAGAATTTCCTTGTTTTAATTTTTGACAATATTTTTTATATAGGGTTACTATTTGACTATCAAATTCTATTTTGTTAAATTTTTCTGGAGTTATTAGTTCGTTTTTGGCAGAACTTATTTTATTTCTTATTTGTTTGGCGTTATAGAATTTGGGATTCATATTTAATTCTTTCATTAATTTTTTTACTATTGTTAGGGTATCGTCACTATCTAGAATTATAAAGTTTTTATCATATCCTAAGAATTCATAATTTTCTTTTATTATTTTTAATCCTAATGAGTGAAAGGTTGATATTTGAATATAGTTAGCGTCGTATCCAACTAGGTTTATTACTCTTTCTTTCATTTCACGGGCAGCTTTGTTAGTAAAAGTTATGGCTAAGATATTAGCGGGAGAGACGCCATTGTCTATTAGATAGGCTATTCTTGAAGTTAAGACTTTTGTTTTTCCTGATCCGGCACCGGCTAATACTAGCATTGGACCATCTTGATGTAAGACTGCTTCTTTTTGTTTTGGGTTTAAGTTATCTATATTCATATGTTACTCCTTCTAAATGATAAAAAGCTAATTATATAGCTTTTCGTTATTGATATTTATTTTAGGTATTTGTTCATTTAGATAAATGCCTATTTTTTTGGTTTCTAAATTTTTTATAATTTCGTCATATGATAGTTCAACAAAACTTGCTCTTGTATAGTTATAGCTATAGTATCTGTTGTCATAACTTATTAATATAAAGTGTTCTTTAGTGTTGTAAATATCATTTATAAATAAGTTATTAATTGATATATCATAATTAGGACAAAATTTTTTAAATATTATATCATATAATATTCCTAATTCAATGGGTTTTATATCACTTGCATTAATTATATTTTGGGTTTTTAGTAATATTTCTTTTACTATATTAGTTTTATTATAATCTATTCCTTTTAGGGCTTCTTCTATTTTTTCTTCATTATAGGTATCTTTTATGTAGCCTATTTTCTTATCTAACTCTATAATATCGTTATATCCTAGGAAGTATTTTGTTTTGAATCCTCCTTGGATAAATGGTATGTCTTGTGTAATATCTGTTAGTATTGTTTTTCCATTAATAGTAAGTTGATTTTTTAGATAGCCTAGTTTGCTTACTGTTATTAATTGGCAATCTATTTCCATTATTCGGCATAAGTATAAATATGTTTTTGCGAAAGATACATTAGTTCCTTTTAAGTTATTTAAAGAGCCCCATATGTTATGAATAGTATTTATTGTTTTTAAATTGAATGTTTCGTTTTTGTCTGGTAAGACATTTATGTCATAGCCTACTGTGCGTCCTAATTTTATGTATAGATATCTTGCTATTTCTATTTCTGTTAAATTTGTGGGAATATTATTTATTATATCTAACATTAAGAGTTGAGAAGATTTAAATATTTCATAAGATACATATATGTAGTCTTTTTTTCCATCTAGCATATCAGAATAGGAATATTTTTCGCCATTTTCTATTAAATAGTATATTACTTCTAAGTCAGGTTTTTGTATATCTAAATTTAGATATTTTACTGTAGGACTATTTTTTAATTTTTTTATATCTTCCATTGTTGATATGGACATTATCATAGGGACTTTATCTTTCATATTCTCACCATAATAATTATATAACAATTATATGGAAAAATAAAGGAAGTTGTACAAGGTGTTTACAAGGTTGTTGATTTTTGTTAAAACCATTTATCGCCTTGAGATTCTATTTCGTATTTTTCTTTGATACTATCCCATTCATAACTCCATAAATTATACTGGGTACAAAGAAATATTTTATCAGATAAATTAACGTTTTTGATATATATATAAAATATTTTCTTTAAAATTTTTTCTTTATTTATTATAAAATTATAGTCATCATGATATTTATAGAAAAGAATATTTATTATTTCATTTATATTTTGATATATATAAGGGTTTTCTCTATAGGAAATTAGGGTTGATATATTATTTTTATATTTATTATTTAGTATTTCTAGATAATCATTTCCTCTTTGATAGTTGATAATTTTTGTTATAGATGTGCTATAGTCTAGGTTTTCTAAAATTTTGGATATATTATAATTAATGTTATTTTCTATATCTTGGCCATTTTTAGAAAGGATGATTAAATATACTAAAATTTTAAATTCAGACTGGGAAATGATTGTTTTATATTTAGGTTTATATATGTCTAAGACGTTGTTCATAATTAGTTCTATTGTTCTTATTTTTTCTATACTTTTATTTATTTCATAATAGAACATAGTATTTTTTGTACTTTTATAAAGGGTTAAAATATCAATTATTTTTATGAGAGATTTTGCTATTAAATAGCTTTCTGATATTTGATAAACATATATTTTATCTTTTTCTTGTAATTTATCTATTAAATTATCTTTAAAGTAATTTTTTTCATGATAGTTATTATTTATTAAATTTAGGAGAAATGTTATTTCTATATTGTTTGCTAGTATGATACTAAGATTTTTAGTGATGATGGTTATAACTTTTTCTTTTAGATTATTAGAAAGAGATAGGGATAAATCTTTTTTTAGGTTATGATAGAAAAAGTTATAATCATAAGGATGTTGGTAATTATAAAACATTTTTTCTAATATTTTGTTAAAAGTTATGGGGATATTATTTCCATTAAAGATAGTAAAATATCTATAGTTAGTACTAAATATTTTTAGGAATACTTCACTATAGATATGGGGTATTTTATTAAAAATTAAATTAAATTCTTGAATAAAGTTATTTTTTCTTAATATATAATCACTCATATTATTAGCTCACCTTCATTTATAGGGTTTACTATATTTTAAATATTATTTGTTTTATTTTAATTTTTATGAATGATTTTATCTTTTTTTATTATTTTGAGATATTTTAGATAAGATATATTCTTTTAGGGCTATATAATAATTTTTTTCTTCTTTTGTTGTTATTTTATTTGGATTATTATATAAGAAAAAATTACCTTTGGTTGTTAGTTTAGGGCAGATTAATTTTTTTAATACTTTATTAAAGTATAGGGCGTGGCTTCCTATGGATTTTAGGTTTGGTAATATTAATTCTTCTAGTTGTTTGTTGTGATAGAGAAAGAAATTATTTATTTTTGTTGTATTTGGTATGGCTATTTGTTTTAGAGATTCATTATAATATAGAAAATGATCAGGTATTTCTTCTATTTTTGTATTTTTATAAGATATGATTTTATTTGTTTTGTCTATTTCTATTATTATGTCAGTATTTTCTAAGGTTTTGATAGTAATAATTTTAGTTTCTGTTGTTTTATTTCTTTCGATAGTTATATTTTTAATACTAGGTATTGTTTTGGTAAAGTTATCTGCTATTTCATTATCATATAATTTTATTTGTTTATTTACTAAATCTAATATAAAATAATCTAATATTAAATATTTTTCTTTTTCTTCATAAGTTTTTACTTCTTTAAATTTATCAATTATTATATTATTAGGGCAATAGTAGATAGAATTTATTTCATAGTTATATTTATAGTATTTTCCATTTGTGGATTTTATATAATTTGGTAAATCAAAGTGATTGGTACTGTCATTTATATTTAAGTTATAATATTTTTCAAAGCTATCTGTTAAGCCTGGTATTATATTTTCTAGGTTATTTGAGTATGTTGCATCAGGATTGAAGATGTTAGAGTTATGATTATATCTATTTTTTATGGATAAAGTATTAATATTTCCTTTAGTAAATTGGATGCTAATTACAGATGTTCCATATTCATCTTCTCTTTGAGGATTAGGAAAGTTTTCTCTCTTTATTTCATCTATATTTTTTTTAACTGCAAAGAAAACATAACATTTTTTTAATCTTTTAAATTTAAAAGTACATAGTTCTTCTTCTTTTTCATAGTATTTTTTGAATTTTTGGATATCTTCTTCTGTTTTACATTCATATAATATATATCCTGCTTCTTCTAATAGTTCTTTAGGAGTTTTATTAGTAGTGATTCTTTTTTTATTATTTAAGTTGATAGATGCTAAGCCGTAGATATAATTTTTGAATTCTTCTTCCATATGATTATTAATTATATCGTCGTATAGGAATTTAGAAAATTCAAAGTTTGATTCTAATAAGTTAAATAAGCTTCCTGGTGTTTCTAATAATGTGGGAAATAATTCTCTACATAGATGCATCATATTTTCTCCATATTTGTTTTTTATGTTTTTTAAATCAATTGAATTATTATTTTGCATGATGTACCTCCTTTCATATTTTTTTATTTATATCATTTTAAAAGAATTTAACTATCCTAATTATAACAAACATTTGTTTTTAGTGCAATTAAATATGGTTAATTTCTGTTATTTAAATATGGAAACTAATAGTATTATAATATAAAATTAGCATGCTAATTTTAATAAAACTAACATGCTAATTCTATTTTAAATATTATAGTATAGTATTTTTTTTAACAAAACAAACTGGAGAGATTTTTTTTAATTTTTTATATAAAATTAATACAATAATAACAATTGATATTACAATTAATAAATATAAAATTAATAAATTACAAAAACTAATATTAATAATAATAAAAGATTTTATTTTAAATAGTGTATTAATTAAAAATACTAAGATAGAAAATATAAAATAAATTAACCAAAAAGTAAGAGAAAATAAACATAAGAAAAAGATAAAAATTAACTTACTTAATAATCTATTTGTCATTCCTATTAGTTTAAATAATGATAAGTCGGGAATAAAATCTAAAAAAGATTCAAATATGCATACTATTAAAATTATAAATAATATAATTATGACAATATAGCTGGATATTTTAAGAATAGTATTTAGATATGATAATACACTTTTATTTTCAGATGAATCTCCATAATAAGTGACTTTTGTAAAAAAAGAAGAGTATGATTTAGTAAATGTATCAACATTCCTAAAATCATTGAAAATAATGTCATACTCGTAATCGTCAATTTTCTTGATTTCTTCTATATAATTTAATAGAGTTGTTCGGAAATTAAATTAAGCAATATAAAAGTTATACAATGCACAAATCAAAACAGCAAATGGTGCAA
>CALVPO010000044.1 GCA_944351345.1 uncultured Bacilli bacterium
ATGTATTTAGATTATGCTGAATTACAAGCTGAAAATCATAATGCAATGACTATGAAAGATTGGGTAGAAAAATTAAATGCATTTTTACAATTTAATGGACAAGAAATCCTACATAATGCCGGTAAAATTTCTGCTAGGGTTGCACAAGAATTAGCATATCAAGAATATGATAAATTTAAAACAAAACAAGATAAGTTATATAAATCTGATTTTGATAACTTTCTTAATGAAATGAAAATGATAGAGAATGGAAGTGATAATAATGGTAAATGAAGAAGGAAGTTTTAAAAAAGAAAAGCAACAAAAAAGACCAATAACAACTCTATTTATGTTAGAATCTCTTGACGGTAAGATCAGTAGTGGTAATACGGATGAATTAGATGCCGACAAAGATTGGTGTCAAATTGATGGTGTGAAAGAAGGATTACATCAGTATTATGAAATAGAATCTACAACGGATGTTTTTTCATTAAATACTGGTAGAGTCATGTCTAAAATTGGTGTGAATGATAGAAATAAATATCATGATAAAGTTGATATAAGCTTTGTGATTATTGATAACAAACCGCATTTAAATGAAAATGGAATTGAATATATATGCAATTGGGTAGAAAAATTAATATTAGTTACTACAAATAAAAGCCATATTGCATACTCTTTAATAGAGAAATATGATAATCTAGATATTTTATATTATGAGGAATTAAACTTAACAAAATTATTAGAAGATTTATATAGTAAATATCATGCGAAAAGATTAACAATTCAATCCGGTGGAAGTCTTAATGGATTATTTTTACGAGATGATTTAATTGACTACGTAAATATAGTAATTGCTCCATTATTAGTTGGAGGTAAAGATGTATCTACTTTGATCGATGGAGAGGCAATTAGTCATTCAGAAGAATTAAATAAATTAAAAGCATTGGAACTTATTGAATGTAATCAATTAGACAATTCTTATATTCAACTAAAATACAAAGTGAAAAGATAAGACCTAATTTATAGAGTAGATATTTTCTACTTTTTCTTTTTCCAGAAAAGTATGATATAATTTAGTAGATTTATGAGGAAGTGATTACGATGAATAATGAAAAAATACCAACAAATACCAATATTAATTGGTATCCTGGTCATATGGCTAAGACTAAAAGAGAGATAAAAGAGAAAATTGATTTAATTGATATTGTTTTTGAGGTTATAGATTCTAGGATTCCTATGTCGTCTAAGAATAAAGAGATAGATGATATTGTTAAGAATAAGCCTAGGTTAATTGTTATGACTAAGAGGGATTTGTGTGATGAGGAAGAGTCTTTAAAGTGGAAGAAATATTATGAGAGTTTAGGTTATAAAGTTATTATGGTTGATTTAATAAAAGATAATAAATGGAAAGATATTTTTAATATTACTAAAGAGATTGGTAAAGAAGTTAATGATAAGCGTATAAAGAAAGGGTTAAAACCAAGAAGACTTAGGGTTTTAATTTTGGGTATTCCTAATGTTGGTAAGAGTACTTTAATTAATAGACTTGTTGGTAAGAAGGCTACTAATGTTGGTAATAGGCCTGGTGTTACTAAGAGTTTAGAGTGGATTAGGATTAATAATGAGTTAGAATTACTTGATACTCCTGGTATTTTATGGCCTAGACTTGATGGAGAAAATATAGGGTTAAACTTAGCTTCTATGACGGCTATAAAAGAAGAAATATTAAATAAAGAGGATGTTTGTATTTATATAATTAATACTATGCTTAAGTTTTATCCAGATAGTTTTAGAAAAAGATATAAATTAAGTGAAGATATAAAAGATATAGTAATGATATTAGATCATATAGGTAAGAATATTGGAGCTTTTAGAAATAATGAGACTGATTATGATAAAGTTTATACGACAATATTAAAAGATTTGCGAGAAGGATATTTTGGTGGGGTGACATTTGATAGATATGAAGATAGATAAATATGAAAAAATAGGTAGTTCTAAATATAGGCTTTTTCTTAGTAATGGTGAGGTTATTGATACTTATGATAATGTAATATTAAATTTAGATTTGTTGTTAAAGAGTGATATTAGTATTAGTGATTATAATAAAATATTAAATGATACTGTTATTTATGATAAATATAATGCTTGTTTAAAATATATACAAGTAAGAGTTAGAAGTATAAAAGAGATAAGAGATTATTTAAAGAGAAAAAATGCTAGTGATGAAGAGATAGAAATAATTATAGATAAGCTTATAGCTAGTGGTAATTTGAATGATGATTATTTTGTTAGTTGTTTTATTAAGGATAAGTTAAGATTTACTTCTTGGGGGCCTTATAAGGTATTAAATGAGCTTAAGAAGCATAATATAGATAGTGATATAATTAATAAATATTTATATCTTTTTGATGATACTGTTGTTAGGGATAAATTAGATAGATTAATTGATAAACAGATTAATTCTAATCGTAAAGATTCTAATATGAAGTTAAAAAATAAGCTTTATAATAATTTTATGAGACTAGGTTATAAATCAGGAATGATATTAGATATATTAAATTATAAGTTATAATTCGACAAATATTTTATAGATATAATTATATAATTTATATGGTGATTAGAGTGAGAGTTTTTTATGTATATAATATTAATGATTATTTTTGTAGTGTATATGATAAATATCCATATAAATTATATAAAATGCTAGAGGATGCTTATTTAACTAAGAGATACAATATAAAGTTATCTTCTTCTATGTATGAACAAGTAATAACTAATTTTAACAAGTTGTTTATGAATAATTTTATATTTGCTAATAATAAGTTAGATATATATTATTATAATAAAGATAATATTCATCTTATAACTAATAGTTCTGAATATAGTAAGCTTATGGTTACTAGTTATTGTTTGAAAATTAAGACTAATTTAAATTATCCTAGATTTTTTTCTAATATTGGGCAATATAGTGATAACATATTTATTTGTGATTTTATAAATAAAGATTATTTTTGGTTAAATAAGGTGGTAAAAAATAAAAAAACTAATGTAAAACAATAGACAAAGAAAGTATTATTTAGTAAAATAATCTTTAAGGAGGTATATTTATGTTAAGAGATATACTATATTTAGTTATAGGGTTAATAGCAGGAGGAATAATTGGTTTTTTAGTTGCAAGGAAGTATATGAAGAAATATCTTAAAGAAAATCCTCCTATTAATGAGAAGATGATTAGGGCTATGATGAGTGGTATGGGAAGGACACCAACGCAGAAGCAGGTTAATCAGATGATGAAGCAAATGAATAAGTTTATGTAAGCTTATTCTTTTTCTTTTCTTGACTAATAAGGTCATATGATGATATAGTTTTATTAATTATATTGTTTGGAGGAGAGTGTGTTATGGATATAGATATTGCTAGAAGTGTAAAATTAAATAAGATAAATAGTGTTGCTAGGAGTTTAGGAGTTAAAAGAGAGAATATTATTCCTTATGGAGATTATATGGGGAAGATTAAGTTTGATAAAATAGATGATAATAAGAATGGGAAACTTATTTTGGTTACTAGTATTAATCCTACTTCTTATGGTGAAGGTAAGACAACTGTTAGTATTGGTCTTAATGATGCTCTTTGTAGTTTAGGTAAAAATTCAGTTGCAGTGTTGAGAGAACCTTCTTTGGGACCTGTTTTTGGTATAAAAGGTGGTGCTTGTGGTGGGGGATATTCACAAGTTGTTCCTATGGAGGATATTAATTTGCATTTTACTGGGGATATTCATGCTATAACTACGGCTAATAATTTGATAAGTGCGGCTATTGATAATCATATATATTTTGGTAATGAGCTTGATATTGATGTTAATAATATTTGTTTTAAGAGATGTATGGATATGAATGATAGAGCTCTTAGAAATATAGAGTTATCTAATAGACATGAGTCTTTTAATATAACAGCGGCATCTGAGATTATGAGTGTTTTATGTTTGAGTAATGATTTTCATGATTTGAAAAGAAAGCTTGCTAATATATTAATAGCGTATAATAGTAAGGGGGAAGCTATATTTGCTAGAGATTTGAAATTAGAAGGGGCACTTGCTACTATTTTGAAGGATGCTATTCGTCCAAATTTGGTTCAGACTCTAGAACATAATCCTGTTATAATACATGGTGGTCCTTTTGCTAATATTGCTCATGGTTGTAATAGTATTATTGCAACTAAGCTTGGGCTTAAGTTGGCAGATTATGTTGTTACAGAGGCTGGTTTTGGTTCTGATTTGGGGGCTGAGAAGTTTTTTGATATTAAGTGCCGTTATGCTGGGTTAAAGCCTGATTGTGTTGTTATAGTTGTAACAATTAAGGCTTTAAAGTATAATGGTGGAGTTAGTGATGAGGATATTTTAAAAGAGGATGTTGAGGCTTTGCAGAAGGGAATTTCTAATTTAGAGGTACATATTGAGAATATGCTTAAGTATACTTCTAATATAGTTGTTACTTTAAATAAGTTTGATACTGATACTAAGAGAGAGATAGATTTTATTAGGCAATTTTTATTAGGAAAGCAGGTTAGGTTTGCTATTAATGAGTCATATATGCGTGGTGGTAAGGGAGCAGTAGATTTGGCTTCTAAGGTACTTGATGTTTGTTCTTGTGATAATGATTTTAAGCTTTTGTATGATGAAAAATTGCCTATTCGTGAGAAGATAGAGATAATTGCTAAAGAGATTTATCATGCTTCAGGTGTTTTATATGATGATAGTGCTTTAGAATCTACTTCTAATATAGAGAAATTAGGTCTTGATAAGTTGCCTGTTTGTATTGCTAAGACACAATATTCTATTTCGGATAATCCTAAATTGTTAGGCTATCCTAAGGGGTATGATGTTACGGTTCGTGGAGTTAGTGTTTATAGTGGAGCTGGTTTTATCGTAGTTTATTTAGGTAATATTATGACTATGCCAGGTTTATCTAGGAGACCTAATTATGAGAAAATAGATATTGATGATAATTATAATATAGAAGGTTTGTTTTAATGTTTGTATATATTCATGTTCCTTTTTGTAGTAATATTTGTGCTTATTGTGATTTTCCTAAGGTTTTATATGATAAAAAATATATTGATAGGTATCTTGAGAGATTAGATGAGGAGATTGATGCAAGATATAAGGGAGAGAAAGTTGGGTCTATATTTATTGGAGGTGGTACTCCTACTAGTCTTAGTTATCAGGAATTAGAGAGATTACTTAAGTTAAAAGATAAGTTATGCTTGGATAGTGATATAGAATTTACAATTGAGTCTAATGTCGAATGTTTAAATGAAGAAAAGATAAAATTACTGAAAAAGTATGGTGTTAATAGAGTAAGTTTGGGAGTGCAATCTTTTGATGATAGTGTTTTGAAAGATTTGAATAGGCATCATACTGGGGCAGATGTTTTTAGAGTTGTAGATATGCTAAAGAGTGTTGGTATATTTTCTATTTCTATTGATTTGATATATGGTGTTCGTGATGATATAGATATTGTTCGTGATGATATTAATAATTTTTTGAAGTTAGATATTCCTCATGTTTCATGTTATAGTTTAATAATAGAGGATAATACTTTATATGGGGTTAATAATAGAGAGTATATTGATGATGATATTGAATATAAGATGTATACTTTTATTTCGAATACTTTAGAAGAACATGGCTATAAGCATTATGAGGTTAGCAATTATGCGAAAGAGGGCTATTATTCTCTACATAATATTAATTATTGGGATAATGGGGAATATTATGGTTTTGGTATGGGGGCTGTTAGTTATGTTAATAGTAATAGAATTAGTAATACTAGGAATTTGAGTAAGTATTTAAAGGGGGATATGGTAGATAGTATTATTTATGAGGATAAAGAGACTAGTATGTCTAATTCTATTATACTTGGTTTAAGGAAAGTAAAGGGAATAGAGGTTTTAGAGTTTAATTTAAGATATGGTGTTGATATAATTAATTTATATAATATTAGGGAGTTAATAGATGAAGGTAAGTTAGTATATAAGAATGGTTATTTATATATTGCAACTGATTATTATTATGTGGCTAATGATATTTTGGTGAATTTTGTTTAATTTTTTGTCTATTTTTGGTATAATGGTTTAAATAGAAGGTGATATTTTGAAAAAAAGAGTGGTTTTTATGGGAACTCCTAGTTTTGCTGTTCCGGTATTGGAAGGGTTAATTCGTGATTATGATGTTTTGATGGTGGTTTGTCAGCCTGATAAGAAGAAAGATAGAAAAGGTAATATAGAGTATCCTGCTACTAAGAGGGTTGCTCTTGCTAATAATATAGAAGTTTTTCAACCTGTTAAGATTAAGAGTGATTATCAAAGAATTATTGATGTTAATCCTGATATTATTATTACTTGTGCATATGGTCAGATAATTCCTGATGTTATTTTAAATTTTCCTAAATATGGGTGTATAAATGTTCATGGTTCTTTACTTCCGGAACTTAGAGGTGGTGCTCCTATTCATTGGTCTATTATAAGAGGATATAAGAAAACTGGTATTACTATTATGGATATGGTGTCTTTAATGGATGCTGGTGATATTATAAGTCAAGAGAGTATTTTGATAGATGATGATATGATTCTTGATACTCTATATGAGAGGATGTCTTATTTGGGAAGAGATTTGCTTCTTAAGACATTACCTAGTATTCTTGATGGTACTTGTACTAGGGTTAAACAGGATGATGATAAAGTTACTTTTGCGTATAATGTTAGGAAAGAGGATACTAAGATAGATTTTTCTAAGAATAGTCTAGATATAAAAAATTTAGTTAGAGGGCTTAATTCGACTCCTGGTGCTTATTGTTATTTAGATGGTAAGAGAATGAAAGTGTATGAAGTAGAAATATTGGGAAAAACTAATAGCGAGTGCTATGGGGAGATTGTTCGGGTTGATAAGGATGGTTTTGTTTGTGTTACAGGGGATAATCTTATAAAGATCAAGGATTTGGCAATAGAGGGAAAGAAACGTTGTTTAGCTTGTGATTATATTAATGGGGTAGGAAAGGATGAATTAGTAGGTAAGGTGTTAGTGTAGATGGATAATAATTCTAAGGAAAGTAAACAATCTTTTTTTCAAAAGTTTAAGAATGATAAGAAATATAGGGCTAAGGTACAGTTGATTGGATATACTGTTTTTATTGTTTTTTTGATAGTTTTTATAAATGTTTCTAATGTAGGGAATAATTATAGTTATAATTCTGTTGATAGTAATTTACGTGATAATGTTAATGATGTTTTAGATGATGATAGTAATTTATTTGAAGATATTGATGATAATTATTCTTATAATGTTGATGTAGTTTTAAAAACTAAGGATAGTAATAATAATGATGTAGAGAGTAAGGTTAATTATAATGGGGACTCATATAGGGATAATTTAGTTATAAATAAGGTTTATGATAATGTTAATAGTACTTATTATAAGGTTGGGGATGAGTATTATTATAAAGAGCTTGATGAGTTTAAATTGGCAGTTTTGGATGATATTTATAATTTGATTGATGCTAAATATATTGAGTTTAGTAGTGTTAATAAGTATATAGATAAGGCTGGTTTGGATCATTTTACAGATTATTCTTCGGGAAAAAAAGAGTATGTTTATGATCTTTTGGTTAGAGATGTTATACTTAGTTATAAGGGTGAAGATACTGTTCCTATTAATGTTGTTATAGATAATAATATAGTTTCTATTAGTATAGATTATACTAATTTGCTTAAGAATATTGATAATAATATAGTTTCTTGTGTGGTTAATTATAAATATGAGAATATTGGAAAGGTAGAGGAGTTTACGATTATTCCTGATGATTATAATGATCCTGTTAATACAACAGCTACTACTGGTGATAGTACTAATTGATGGTACTATTTTTTTGTTTGAAAAAATTTTGGTTTTTTTAGAAAGTAAGAAGGGTTTTTAGAAAAAAAAGCAAATAATATAAGTAAGGGGTTGATATGATGAATGATAATATAAGAATGTTGTATAAAGAATTTAATAGAATAAAGAAGCTTGAGTATGTAAAGAGTGTTAGGGGTGGAAATACTGGAGTAGGTGCTACTTTTGAAGCTCTTCTTAGTAAGAATGAAGATGATTTGGAAATACCTGATTTTTATGGTATTGAGATAAAGACTAGAAGAAGTTATAGTAAGGCTTATATTACTTTGTTTAGTGCTGTTCCTACTGGTAGTGGTTATTATGAGGTTAAGAGGCTTAGAGATACTTATGGTTATAGTGATTCTAGAGATTGTAATTTAAAGGTATTAAATGTTGATGCTTTTTCTGATAGTTTTACTAAAGTAGGGAATGGTTATTATTTTAAATTGCATGTTGATAGAGATAGTGAGAGAATTGTTCTTTTAGTATTTGATAGATATAAAAATTTAGTTGATGATAGTACTTATTGGGATTTTCTTGTGTTAAAAGAAAAGTTAGAGAGAAAGTTAGAGGTATTGGCTGTTGTTAAGGCTTGGCCTAATAGGATAGGGGGATATGAATATTTTAAATATTATAAAATGAATATTTATATTTTAAAAGGGTTTGATTATTTTGTTAGGTGTATAGAGGAGGGGATTATTAAATTGAATTTGAAGATTAGTAGTTATAGGGATTTTAAGAGATATGGAATGGTTAAGTCTCATGGAGTTAGTTTTTGTATAAGGGAGGAGGATTTGGATAGTTTGTTTGATATTTATAGATAGTATTTATTAATTAAAAATAGTTGCTTTTTTTGAAATTAAAATTGATGGGATAAAATAATTTTATATTGTATTTTGATATATGAATGTTATAATCATAATAAGAGGTGTTGTAATGTTAAAGTTAAATAAGATATCAAAGTCTTATTCTATTGATAAGAATGATAAAATAAGTTTGTTAAATGATATATCGTTAGAGATAAGTAATAATAAATTTTATGGTATTGTTGGACATTCAGGTAGTGGCAAATCGACTCTTTTGAATATAATTGGGTTAATTGATGATTTTGATTCTGGTAAATATTTTATTGATAATAAAGAAGTTAATTATTTAAGTGAAGATGAAAAAAGTTCTATTAGAATGAAAAAGTTTGGTTTTGTTTTTCAATCTTTTTATTTAAACAATAGGTTAACTGCTTTAGAAAATGTTATGATACCTATGTATATTAATAAAGGAATACCTAAATCAGAAAGAAAGAAAATTGCAATGAATTTATTGGAAAAATTTGGATTAGGTAATCGTATTAATCATAGACCTAATCAATTGTCTGGTGGAGAACAACAACGGGTTGCTATTGCAAGAGCACTTGCAAATAATCCTGAAGTTATTCTTGCGGATGAACCGACAGGAAATTTAGATAAGAAAAATGAAGAAATGATATTTAACTATTTTAAAAAACTTGTTACTGAGGATAAAAAAACGGTGGTCATTGTTTCTCATAATGAAATTATTAATAAATATGCTGATATTATTTATAAATTAGAAGATGGAAAAATTTATAAAGAAGTGATTGATAATGAAGTTAAATGATTATGTAAGATTAGTTTTTATTAATATAAAAAGTACAAAAATGGCTAGTGTATTGTTTTTGATAGTTTCTATTGTGATTTTATTTTTAGGTAATGTATTTATTAATATAAATCCAAATTATAGTGCTTATGTTGAAAAAGTATTTAAGGAAGATGTAGATATGAGAACTATTTTGGTGTATAAAGAAGGTTTAGATTATGAATCTACAATTAATGATGTTTTAAAAATAAATAATGTTGTTTTTAGTTATAATCAACAATTTAATTATATGAATGTTAAATTAGATATAATTAGTAATAATGAATTGGGATTGAATATTAAACCTGCTACTAATACTTTTTCCCCAACTATTATAATGGGGAGAGGGTTGAAAAACTTTGATGAAATGATATGTCCTTTGTATTTAGGTAAAGTTAGTGAACTAAAGACACGAGAAGATTTGATTTCAATGAAAAAGTATTTAAATAAATATGTTAATATTAGTTATAATAGTTATGAAATTGATGATATAAGGAGTCCTAAAGTTAATAAAAGTTTTAATAAAACTATTAAAATAGTAGGATTGTATGATAATGTATTATCTAGTGAATCTTATAATGAATGTTATATGTTAAGTGAAGAATTAATAAAGATGGTAGATGAATCTCAAGATGTTTATACTGATAATTTTTTAAAAGATAATGTAGTTCAAAATACAGGAGTATTTACTAATGTAATTTTAGATGATGTTGAGAATTTAAAGGAAGTTAGGTTAGAGTTAGAGGAAAAAGGTTATGTTACTACTGAAGGAGCTTCGTTTGATACTAGTTTTTTTAATAAATTGAAGAATATTTCATATACAGGATTAATTATTATTTTGGCATTATTATTATTTGTATTTTTAATATTTATTTCTAGTATTGTAAAAAATACCAAAAACTCAATAGCACTTTATAAATTGTTTGGTTTTAGAGAAAAAGAATTAATATTTATAATGAGTTTTCAAGTGGTGTTTTTGACTTGTTTAGCTTATATTATTAGTTTATTATTTTTGTTAGTTAGTGTTGGAGTTTCAAATTCTATAATATCTAATTATATTAATTATTCTTGTTTGTCAATATTTATATTACCATTTCATGAGTTTATATATATGTTATTTATCTTAGTATTTATTGTAATAAGTTCTTATTATATTTCTAGAAGTGTTTCTAAATTACAAATAAGGAGAATACTTGCTGATGGTAATTAGTAAATCATTTATATATCAGAGTAATATTATAAAATTCTTTTTTGTATTTTTCTTAGCTCTGGACAGTTTTAATTTAACCCAACAAATATAAGGGTTTATGAGGATAAAATTACGCCCAAAGTTGAAT
>CALVPO010000045.1 GCA_944351345.1 uncultured Bacilli bacterium
ATTATTTTATGATAATAAAAAAAAATAAGAAGTACAAAAAAAATAGAATACCTCCAGAACTTAGTTATTTAAAAAAAATATATAATATCAATATTAAAAAAATTAATTATAAAAAATTTGTTTATACTTATTCTATTATTAATACTTTTATAATAACTACTATATATATAATAATTGTATATTTAATAGAGTCTTGGATTTTTAAAATTATTATTGGAATAGTATTATTAATACTTATGACTATTATATGTTATGGAATATTGGGCAGGTATTATTTATGGAAAGAGGGTAAGAAAGATGTATAATTTTAATGAAATAGAGAAAAAATGGCAGAAATATTGGGAGGATAATAAGACGTTTAAGACTGATATTTGGGATTTTAATAAACCTAAATATTATGCTCTAGATATGTTTCCTTATCCATCAGGTGTTGGTCTACATGCAGGTCATCCAGAAGGATATACTGCTACTGATATTGTTAGTAGAATGAAGAGAATGCAAGGCTATAATGTTCTTCATCCAATGGGATGGGATGCTTTTGGATTGCCTGCAGAGCAATTTGCTATTAAGACTGGTAATCATCCTAGTGGTTTTACTGAAAAAAATATTGCTACATTTAAGAAACAATTGAAAACTTTAGGACTTAGTTACGATTGGGATAGAGAAATTTCTACTAGTGATCCAAATTTTTATAAGTGGACGCAATGGATATTTAAACAGTTGTATAAAGATGGACTTGCTAAATATGTTGATTTTCCAGTTAATTGGTGTGAAGAACTTGGAACAGTTTTGGCTAATGATGAAGTTATCAATGGTAAGAGTGAACGTGGTGGTTATCCAGTTGTTAAAAAAAATATGAAGCAGTGGGTTATTGAGATAACTAAGTATGCAGAAAAATTGCTTGATGGACTTAATGATCTTGATTGGCCTGAATCGACTAAAGAGATGCAGAGAAATTGGATTGGTAAAAGCATTGGAGCCTCTGTTCGTTTTAAAGTAAAAAATACAGATTGCGAATTTGAAGTTTTTACTACTAGATGTGATACTTTATTTGGGGCTACTTATTGTGTTTTATCACCTGAGCATAAACTTGTAGATATCATTACAACACAAGATAAAAAGGATGAAGTATCTAAATATAAGGATGAATGTGCATCTAAGTCTGAATTAGAAAGAACTGAGTTAAATAAGCAAAAGACTGGTGTATTTACAGGAGCTTATGCTATTAATCCAGTTAACAATAAAGAGATTCCTATATGGATTAGTGATTATGTATTGGTTACTTATGGTACAGGTGCTATAATGGCAGTGCCTGCACATGATGAGAGAGATTATGAATTTGCTAAAAAGTTCGGATTGGATATAATTCCTGTCCTTGATGGTGGAAATATCAACAAAAATGCTTATATTGGCGATGGCATACATATTAATTCTGGATTTTTAAATGGATTATTAAAAAATGAGGCCATTGACAAGATGATATCTTGGTTAGAGGAAAATGGAATTGGTAAAAAAAAGATTAATTATCGATTAAGGGATTGGATTTTTTCAAGGCAACGTTACTGGGGAGAGCCTATACCTATAGTACATTTAGAAAATGGTGAGGATGTAGCTATTGATGATGAGGAATTACCATTAATTTTGCCAGAACTAGATGATTATAGTCCTAGTAAAACGGGAGCTAGTCCATTAGAGAAAGCTCGTGATTGGGTAAATGTTTCAATTGATGGTAAGAAAGGTAAAAGAGAAACTAGTACAATGCCTGGTTCTGCAGGGTCTAGTTGGTATTTTTTAAGATATTTGGATCCTAATAATAATAATGAATTAGCTAATAAGGAATTAATTAAGCATTGGATGCCTGTTGATTTATATGTTGGCGGTCCTGAGCATGCTGTTGGACATTTGCTTTATTCAAGAATGTGGAATAATTATCTTTATGATAAAAATATTGTAAGTGTTAAGGAACCTTTTAAGAAACTTGTCCATCAAGGAATGATTTTGGGAGCTAATGGTATAAAAATGGGAAAGAGACACCCTGAGTTTGTTGTTGACCCTAGCGATATTGCAAGAGATTATGGTGCTGATACTTTAAGGCTTTATGAAATGTTTATGGGTCCATTAGAAGCTGATAAGCCTTGGAGCAACAATGGAGTAGAAGGTGCTAAAAGGTTTTTAGATAGAGTTTGGAGATTATATCAAGAAGAGGATAAAATTAAAGATAGCGGCAATAAAAATTTAGAAAAAATATATCATAAAACTGTAAAAAAAGTTACTAATGATTATGAGACATTGAATTTTAATACAGCTATTAGTAGTATGATGATTTTTATAAATGATGTATATAAAGAAAATATTTTTCCAAGAGAATATGCTCTAAATTTCTTAAAATTATTAAATCCAGTTGCACCCCATATCACAGAAGAATTATGGAATCTAATGGGAAATAGTAATACTATTGCTTATGAAAAGTGGCCTGTTTATGATGAGTTAAAAATAGTTGATGATGAGATAGAAATAGGAGTTCAAGTAAATGGGAAATTAAGAAGTACTATAAAAATTACAAAAGACTGTAGTAATAAAGTTGTGGAAAAATTAGCATTAGAAGATGAAAATGTTAAGAGAAATATTAAAGATAAAAGTTTAGTTAAGATTATAGTAGTTCCTAATAGAATTGTTAATATTGTAGTAAAATAAGTTTCTGATTTTAATGGATTTATTAGTTATTTTGTTGTACATCTAATATTTTAGGTGTGCTTTTTTTTGTTATACTTACTATTGTAAGTTAATACTTGTGAGGAGGTAGTGAAAAAATTGCTATTAATTTATTCTATAAATGATAATATTTATTACTTATAAAATCTTATTAAATTTTTTTAAGTTAGATAAATTCATATTGAAGTATGAATTTTTTTGTTTGTTACTTATTAATTAAAAAAACTATTACTATTATTAAAATATATATTTATATTATTGTTCTTTACTTTTAGTTAATGTTTGTGCTTGTAAACGAAAAAGTAATTATTTATAAAAAAATAAATTTATTTTGAAAATTAGAAGGAGATTTTAAAAAAAAAGCTAATAATAATAGTTAGAGGAGGTAAAAAATGAAAAAAAGATTAATCGTTAAGCAAGATGGTTATAAAGAATGCGGAGCAGCATGTTTGTTATCAATAATAAAATATTATAATGGTAATATTTCTATTAATAAATTATTAGAATTAACGCATACAGATAAAAATGGAACAAGTTTTTATAATTTAAAAGAAGCTGCTTTAAAGTTAGGATTAGAGTCATTAGCTTTTAAGGTAAATACGAATGAAAAAAAATTAAAATTAAATAAAATAATATTGCCCTCAATATGTCAAATTGTAGATAACAATTATGAACATTTTGTTGTTCTTTATCAGGTTAGAGTTAATAAGGTAATCATTATGGATCCTGCTAGAGGTAGTAGAAGTATTAATATAGATGATTTTATTAAGTTATGGACAGGCTATCTTATGTCTTTTTCTAAAACTAGTCCGTTACCTTGTATAAAAGAAGAAAAATTTTTAAATAAAATTATTATAGAATCATTACAAAAAAATAAAGGCATTGTTTTAAATATCGTTTTATTATCTATGATTTTTACTATATTTTCTTCTTTATATGCTATGTATAGTGGGACAATAATAGATAATATTTTAGGTACTTCAAAAGATAATTTATTAGTTATAACTATTATTTTTAGTATATTATTGTTAATAAAATGTATCTCTAATTTTTTTAGAAATATTTTATTGATATATTTAAATCAAAAACTCGATTGTTCTATATTTTTGAATGCTTTTCAAAAAATAATTTTACTTCCTTATAGTTATTATAAAAATAGGACTACTGGAGAAATAATAACTAGAATAAATGATTTATCTTATGTTAAAAATATGCTTAGTAAAATTGTTCTTACGGTTTTTCTAGATTTAATTATTTCTCTTACATGTGCATTTATATTATTTAAAATTAATGCAATAATGTTTTTCCTATTAGTAATGGCTATCTTGATTTATATGATAATATTTTGTTTGTTTAGACCATTTATAAAGAAATATACAAATATGAATCAAGAAAATGATGCTAATATTAATTCTTTGATGGTTGAGACTATAAATGGGTTTGAGACAATTAAAAATCTAAATTTAGAAAGTATTATGGCAGAAAAAATATCATCATTATATGTAAAGAGTTTAGGTGATATGCATATTTATGATAATATTAATAATTTAGAATTGTTTATTAAGGATTTAGTTACCTATATTACTTTACTTTTAATAGAGTTTATTGGTTTTAGTCTAGTGTTTGAAAATGTATTAACAGTTGGCGAAATTATAACTTTTACAAGTTTGGTTACATATTTTATATCACCTATTAGAAATATTATAGATCTTAATAAAGAGTATTTTTATGCATTAAATTCGCTGAAAAGGGCTAATAATTTATTTGATATAGGTTCTACTGATTTAACTACAAAAACTAAATTTAATATTACAGGAAATATTAATTTAAAAAATTTATCATACAGTTATAATGATTATAATTTAGTGCTAGAAAATATAAATGTCAATATAAATAAGGGGGATAAAGTGTTGGTGTTAGGTAATTCTGGTAGTGGTAAGAGTACAATTATTAAATTATTATCTAAATATTATACTCCTAAGAGGGATTGTATTTATTTCGATGGTATTGATATTAATGATATTTCTATTAGTAATTTAAAAGATAATGTTGTTTCTATTTCTCAGGAAGAAATTGTTTTTACTGATACTGTTAAAAATAATATTATTATAGATAGAGAAGTAGATGATTTAGAATTTATTGATATTTGCAAACTAGTTTATGTTGACGAAATAGTTAAAGATAAATTTTTAGGCTATGACACTAAAATAGAAGAAAATGGTCAAAATATATCAGGTGGTCAAAGACAAAGAATTATTTTAGCAAGAGCTTTATTAAAACATGGTAATATAATTTTAATTGATGAGGGATTGAATGCTATTGATGTTGATCTAGAAAGAAAAATATTAAAAAATATATTTAAAAAATATGTTGATAAAACTATTATTATAGTATCTCACCGACTAGAAAACATGGATTTATATAATAGAGTTTTAAAATTAAATAATGGTTCTCTAGATAATGTGTCGAAATTTTTAGAAGGAGATTTAAGATGCTAGATAGTTATATATTAATGAATAAACAGCCTAAAAATATAATAAAATTATTTACTTTTTCTATATTTCTTTTATTCTTTATTCTTATTCTTTTAGTAAGTAAATTAACTTATACACCATACCTTGAAAAAAAATCTAGGGTAATGTTTATGAATAATGATTTCTATTTAGAACTTGATGTTTCGAAAAAAGAATTAGATATTATTTCTAGAGCTAATAAAATAATAATAGATAATAGGGAATATTTTTATAGAATTGCTTTAAGACGAAATAATAATAGTAAGCAAAAAATTTATTTAGATATTAAAAATTTAGTACCATCATATAAAATTAATAATTATGTTTTGTTAGTAAAGTTTAAAGAAGAATCAAAAAGGGGAATTTATAGTTTAATAGGAGGTGAATCATGATAGCTTTAGAAAAAGAGGAGATGCTTCAAGTAAGTGGGGGAGCTGTTAAATGGGGTGTCATAGCTGGAATAGGGGCCTTTGCATCCTTTGTTCTTGGAGTAATAGATGGGTGGATGAACCCACAGAAATGTAATGGTTAAGCTAAATGAAAGGGGATATGATATATATGATTGAATTAAATAATCAACAATTATTTTGTATAAAAGGTGGTGCTAGTTTAACTAGTTCAATGTTAAATGCACTTGTTAGAACTGTTTCTACTCTGTTTTCAATTGGACAGGCTGTTGGTTCAGCATTAAGAAGAGCAGTTTCTAAAAATTACTGTTAATTAAGGGCACTCAAATAATTGAGTGCCTTCGTCTTAATATAAGCGAACGATTGTTTTTTGAAAATGGTTGATAAAAATATAAATGAATGCTATAATATTAAAAAAATTGTTATGAGGAGTGATAAAAATATGATACCTATTAAGCCAGAAGGAGTAACTTGGACTGATGAGCAATGGGAAGCAATCTACGAAGACAATAAAAATATTATAGTATCAGCAGGAGCAGGTTCAGGGAAAACTGCAGTTTTAACTGAAAGAGTTATAAGAAAATTAAAAGATGGTATTCATATTAATGAACTTTTAATTTTAACTTTTACTAAAGCAGCTGCTGCCGAAATGGCAGATCGAATTCGAAAAAAAATAAAGAAAATTCCAGAACTTAAAAATGAATTAAATTTGCTTGATGGAGCTTATATTACAACTTTTGATAGTTTTGCTCTATCTGTTGTTAAAAGATATCATTATTTAATAAATCTGAGTAGTGATATAGGTATAATAGATTCGAATGTCATAGATATTAAAAAAAATGAGATAATGGAGGAGTTATTTTTAGAGTTTTATAATAAAAAAGAAGAAAAATTCTTAAATATGATTACCAATTTTTGCTCAAAAGATGACACTGAAATTAAAAAATATATTTTAAATATAAGTGATAAACTTGATCTCTTATCTAATAAAAAAGAGTATCTTAAAAATTATTTGAACAATAATTTTTCTATAGAAAAAATTAATGGAGATATTAAGAAATATGTTAATTTGATAAAATCAAAGATGAACTTAATAAAGGGCTTTATTGAAGAAATTAGTTATATTGATAATGAGTTTTCTGATAAACTAAACGATAGTTTAGATGATTTATTTGCTGCTAATTTATATAATGATATTGTTAGTAGAATTAATGTTAAATTACCTATGGCTCCTCGTGGTTCTTGTGATGAATTAAAACTATTAAAGAATAATATTTCTAACACTCTAAAGGAAATTAAAGAATTAGTAAGATATAAAGATGAATGCGAAATTAGAGAAGTAATATTATCTACTTATGATACAGTTAGTATTATCATTGATATTATTCTAGAATTTACTAATAGGGTTATGGCATATAAGAAAGATAATAATAGTTATGAATTTAATGATATTGCTATTATGGCTATAGATATTTTAAAAAGTAATTCTGAAGTAAGAGATGAACTTTTTAATAGCTTTAATGAAATTATGGTAGATGAATACCAAGATACTAATGATTTACAAGAAGAATTTATATCTATGATTAGTGACCATAATGTTTATATGGTTGGTGATATAAAACAATCTATTTATAGGTTTAGAAATGCTAATCCAAATATTTTTAAAAATAAATATGACAGTTATAGTATTAGCAAGATAGATAAAAAGATTGATTTGAATAAAAACTTTCGCTCTAGAGAAGAAGTTTTAAATAATATAAATATTATATTTAGTCTTATAATGAATTTAGATATAGGAGGAGCAGATTATATTAAAGATCATCAAATGATTTTTGGTAATAAAGCTTATTTAAAGGATAGCGTTGAGCATTCTAATGATATGGTAATATATTCATATTTGTATGATAAAAATTTAGGATATAATAAAGAGGAAATAGAAGCATTTATAATTGCTAATGATATAAAAAGTAAATATTCTAATCATTATAAAGTTTTTGATAAAGATAGTGGAAACTTAAGAGATGCTAGATATAGCGATTTTGCTATTATAATTGATAGAGCTACTAGTTTTGATTTATACAAGAAAATATTTTCTTATTATGGTATACCAGTAACTTTATTAAAAGATGAAAAAATGAATAATTCTGATGATTTAAATGTTATAAGAAATTTAATCAAATTAATATTATTAGTAAAATTTAATACTATTAATGTTGAATTTAAGTATTTATTTGTTAGTATTTTAAGAAGTTTTTTATATAATTTTGATGATAATATTATTGTTGATTATTTTTTAAATGATAATTATAAAGATAGTGATTTATATAAGAAGTGTTTTAATATTAGTAAAAAAACTGATTATATAACTATAAGTGAGTTATTGGATATAATTGAAGAAGAATTTGATTATTATAGTAAATTAATTACAATAGGTAATATAAATAGTAGTATTGTTAGATTAGAAAAAATTAAACAGATGGCTGTTAATCTAGAAAAATTAGGATATACTATTGAAGAGTTTTCTCATCATTTGACTGAACTTTCCTCTAATAATTATAGTGTTGATTATAAAGCTAGTGAAGATGATTCTGAATCTGTAAAAATAATGACTATACATAAATCAAAAGGATTAGAATATCCTATATGTTATTTTAGTGGCTTATATAAATCGTTTAATATAAGTGATTTAAAAGAAAAATTTTTATTTGATAAAGAATTTGGTTTGATAGTGCCTTATTTTAAGGAAGGAATAGGCCAAACAATTTATAAGAGTTTATTAAAAGATAAGTATTTAGTAGATGAGATAAGTGAAAAAATAAGATTATTTTATGTTGCTGTCACTAGAGCAAGAGAAAAGATAATATTAATAAAACCTGAGAGTTCTCCAGCAAGTAATACAAATAGGATAAGTGTTTTATCAAATGATAAAAAGATTAATTATAGATCTTTTATGGATATGATTGATTCTATAGAATTTAGAATTAATAATTATTATAAAAAGATAGATTTATCTTTGATTAATTTATCTCATGAATATAACATGATAAAAAAAGAGAATTATAAACAAAATATAAAAAAAGTAATTGCTCCTTTAACTGTTAATGAAATAAATGTAAATAATAGTAGTATTATTGAGAATAGTTTTTCTAAAAAAATGATTAAAAAGATTACTTTAGAAGAATATAATAATATTAATTTTGGAACTAAACTACATAATATTTTAGAACTTTTTGATTTCAAAAATCCAAATTATGACTATATAGATAATAAATTATATAAAAAAATAATAGATAATTTTTTAAAAAGTGATATAGCTTATAATATAAAAAATGCAAAAATATATAAAGAATATGAATTTATTTATAGTGATAAAAATATAAAATATCATGGAATTATAGATCTTATGCTTGAATATCATGATCATATTGATATTATTGATTATAAATTAAAAAATATAAGTGATATTAATTATAAAGAGCAATTAAATGGTTATAAGAAATATATTGAAATGAAGGTCAATAAACCCGTAGATATATATTTATATTCTTTGATGGATAATAGTTTTTCTAAAATTGATTAAAAGGTAGTATAAAAATTAATTTTATTTATATATTTAATTAGGTGATATTATGTATCAAGCTTTGAAATTAGATTATTCATTTTCTAGTTTATATCCATATTTAAATTATGATGTTATTAGTATTCACTATAATGATATATATTTAAATTATATTTCTATTTTGAATAGGTTATTAAATGAGAGTAATTATCATTATAATTATTCACTTAAGGAGCTTGTTTTTAATATAAGTTTATTTTCTTTAAATATTAGAGGAGAAATATTATATTATTTAGGTGCTGTTTTAAATCATAATTTATATTTTTATAATATTTCTAATAAAAAAAATATATTACCTGTTGGCAAAATAAAAGAAGATATTAATAAACATTTTGAAAGTTATGATAAATTTAAAAATGAGTTTATTGCAAAGGCAAATAATTTAAAAGGTAGTGGTTATACCTTTTTGGTGTCTGATGGGGAAAGATTGTTAATTTTAAATACAATAAATGAAGATACACCATATTCTTATAATTTTATTCCTATTATTTGCTTAGATTTATGGGAGCATGCATATTATTTAGAATATTTAGGTAATAGATCTGCTTATATAAATAATTTTTTTAATATAATAGATTTTAATAAAATTAATATATATTATGAAAAAGTAATGAGTGAGGTAAAAAAGTGATAAAAAATTTAAAAAATATATACAAATATAGTAAAATATATTATAATATATAGCGATATTTAAAACAATGCAACTTGGGAGGAATAATGTCTAAAGTTGTATTAAAATGTGAGAATTTGAATAAAAAAATAAGTAAAAAAATGAGAATATCTAATATATCATTTACTATTTATGAGAATGATATTCTTGGTTTTATTGGACCTAATGGGGCTGGTAAGACTACAATTATAAAATTATTATTAGGATTATATAAATATGATACTGGTATTGTAGAAATAAATGGTTATGATTTAAAAAAGGATTTTGTAAGAGCTATTTCTGGTGTTGGAGCTATAGTTGAAAATCCAGATTTGTATATGTATATGACTGGTTATGAAAACCTTATGATATCTGCTAAAATATACAATATAAGTAAAGAAAGAGTTAATGATGTAATAAAATTAGTTGGTTTAGAAGATAATATATTCGAGAAAGTTTCTAGTTATTCTTTAGGAATGAAACAAAGATTAGGAATTGCCCAAGCAATAGTACATAATCCTAAAGTTTTAATATTAGATGAACCAACTAATGGTTTGGATCCAGAAGGTATTATTGCTTTAAATAGATTATTAAAAAAGCTTGCTAAAGATGGAATGTCAATTATAATTTCTAGTCATATTTTAAGTGAATTAGAATTGTTATGTAATAAAGTTTGTTTTATAAATAATGGTAAAATTATTAGTTATAGAACAATGAATGAATTACAAATACTAACTGCTAATAGCAATTATATTATAGAATTAAATACTACAGAGTTAAATAAAATTTTAGACAACTATAATTATAAAATAATTGATAGTAAGCACATTGAGGTATCAATTGATCAAGATGCATTGAATCATCTTATAAAAATTTTATTTAATAATAATATAAAAATTTATGAAATAAAGAAACAAGTATTATCTCTAGAAAAAATTTTTTTAAATATGATAGGGG